>JALZBE010000028.1 GCA_030947665.1 Vulcanimicrobiota bacterium
TCGTACTTCTGCGGCACGCCGGAGGCGCGCTGCGCGGCGCGCATCGCGTCGAGCCGCTCGGGGGCGCAGAAGCAGCGGAACGCGTGCCCGCGATCGAGCAGCTCGGCGGCGTACTTCGCGTAGATCGCGGAGCGTTCGCTCTGGCGGTACGGGCCGTACGGGCCGCCAACGTCCGGGCCTTCGTCCCATGCAAGCCCCGTCCAGTGCAGCGCGGCGAGGATCGCACGCTCCGACTCCGGCGTCGAGCGCGCCTGATCGGTGTCCTCGATCCGAAGGATGAAATCGCCGCCGTGCTTTTTCGCGAAACACGAGTTCACTAGGGCGACATACGCCGTCCCGACGTGCGGATCGCCCGTCGGCGAAGGAGCGACGCGCGTACGGACTCGACGCGCGCCGGAGCTGTCCGCGCTCACCGCTATCCGACGAGCTCCCGGCGTTTGCCGCACTCGCGCTCCACGAACGCGATGATGTCCGAGAGCGGCGCGCCCGGCGTGAAGATCTCGCGCACGCCGAGCCGCTTGAGCTCCGCGGCGTCGTCGGCCGGGATCGTGCCGCCGCCGAAGAACACGATGTCCGCAGCATCCTGTGCCTTCAGTTGCTCGACGACCAGCGGGAACAGCGTCATGTGCGCGCCCGACAGAATCGACAAGCCGATCCCGTCGGCGTCTTCCTGAATCGCCGTCTGCACGATCTGCTCGGGCGTCTGGAACAGGCCGGTGTAGATCACTTCCATCCCGGCGTCGCGCAGCGCGCGCGCGATCACCTTCGCGCCGCGGTCGTGGCCGTCGAGCCCGGCCTTGGCGACGATGACGCGCAGCGGACGGTCGTTGGTGGTGGTGCTATCGGCAGCGGCAGTCATCTCAGAACTGAGTCGTCTCCGTGTAGCGCCCGTACACGCTCACCATCGCGTCGACGATCTCGCCTTCGGTGGCGACCGCCTTCACGCAGTCGATCAGGTACGGCATCACGTTGGCATCGCCCGCGCACGCGCGCTTGAGTGCCGCAAGCGACGCTTCGACGGCGGCGCCGTCGCGGTTCGCGCGCACGTCCTGCACCGAACGCGCCTGGCCGCGCTCGATCTCCGCGCCGATCTTGAGCAGGTTCGGATCCTGTTTCTCGTCGGGCCGCTCGAACGCGTTGACGCCGACGATCACGCGATCGCCCGACTCGATCGACCGCTGGTAGCGGTACGACGCGTCGGCGATCTCGCGCTGCGGGTAGCCGGCTTCGACCGCTTCGACCATCCCCCCGAACTCCGCGATGCGCGCGAAATACTCTTCGACTTGCCGCTCCATCTCGTCGGTGAGCGCTTCGACGAAGTACGAGCCGCCCAGCGGATCGACCACGTTGGTCACGTTCGTCTCGTACGCCAGCACTTGCTGCGTGCGCAGCGCGATCTCGACCGATTTCTCGCTGGGGAGCGCGAGCACTTCGTCCATCGAGTTGGTGTGCAGCGACTGCGTGCCGCCCAGCGCCGCCGCCATCGCCTGGAACGCGACGCGCACGATGTTGTTCTCCGGCTGCTGCGCGGTGGCGCTGCAGCCCGCGGTCTGCGTGTGGAAGCGCAGCTGCCACGAGCGCGGGTCTTTCGCGCCGTACTTCTCGCGCATGTGGCGCGCGTAGATGCGCCGCGCGGCGCGGAACTTCGCGATCTCTTCGAAGAAGTCGATGTGGCTGTTGAAGAAATAGGACAGCCGCGGCGCGAAGTCGTCCACGTCCAAGCCGCGCTTCGTCGCTTCTTCGACGTACGCGAAGCCGTCAGCCAGCGTGAACGCGAGCTCCTGCGCGGCCGTCGAGCCGGCTTCGCGGATGTGGTACCCCGACACCGAGATCGTGTTCCACTTTGGCATCTCGCGCGTGCAGAACTCCATCATGTCGACGATCACGCGCACGTGGGGCCGCGGCGGGAAGATCCACTCCTTTTGCGCGATGTATTCTTTGAGGATGTCGGCCTGCAGCGTGCCGCCCAGCTTCGCGCGCGGGATGCCTTTGTTCTCCGCGGTCACGATGTACTGCGCGAGCGCGATCGCGGCCGGTCCGTTGATCGTCATCGACGTGGTGATCGCGCCGAGGTCGATGCCGTCGAACAGCGTCTCCATGTCGCGCACGCTGTCGATCGCGACGCCGCATTTGCCCACTTCGCCCAGCGACTTGGGGCTGTCGGAGTCGTAGCCCATGAGCGTCGGCATGTCGAACGCGACCGAGAGCCCCATCTGCCCCTGCGAGAGCAGGAAGTGATAGCGTTCGTTGGTCTGCTTCGCATTGCCGAAGCCTGCGAACTGGCGCATCGTCCACAGCCGCGAGCGGTACATCGTCGGGTGGATGCCGCGCGTGTACGGGTACTCGCCGGGGACGCCGAGGTCGCGGCTCAGGTCGAGGTGCGCGACGTCTTGCGGCCCGTAGACCGTCTTGAGGGGGAGGTCCGAGATGGTGCGGTCGACCGCGCCGGAGCCTTTCCCGCTGCGCGGCGGCGTCCGTTCGGCTTTTGCCTCCGCGCGCTCGACGAGTTCACGATACTCGGGGGTGAGATCGGGTCCCAGTCCCGACGCGCGATCGATCATCTTGGCCAATGCAACAATCCCTTCGAGGTCCGAGCCGTTCGGTTCGACCTCTTCCCATGACTTTCCCGAACGTCTCGCCGTTTCGCGGCCGGGCTCAATGCGCGGTGTGACGGGGCCGTCGTCGGCGGGAGCCGAGCCTTCGCGGCCGCCTCGAAGCCGCCGAGCGCCAAGCCGACCCGCCGGCGCAGGTCTGCGGAAGCCGCTCGACGCCGGTCCAGGCCGCGGATCGGCCGTAGGGTCAGCCGGATTCACCACGCGCCGGGGCCGCCGCCCGACCGGAACGTCCCGAGATGGCGCTCCACGATCCGGGCCGAAAGGCGGGCGCCGATCGTCGGCGCTGCCCTCTCGCCCGCCGGTGAGGTCCCGGTTCCGTCGGATCCACGGTCGGAAACTTACGCGAATCTCCAGCGGATGACCGTCCGGCCGTGCAGGCTCTTAACGTGACCGCCGCCACGCGTGGCGCGCTATTGGGCTAAGAAGGCGTCGAGCACCGGCATCACCCGGTCGAACGCGTCGCGCTGAAGCGAGTGGCCCGCACCGGGGAATTCCTCGATCCGCACGTGCCCGCCGCCGCTCGCGCGAAACTCCTTGCGCTCGGAATCAAGGACCACGCTGCGCTGGGAATCGGCGAGCGCGAGCAGCAGCGGCTTCGGATATCCGGCAATCAGATCGCGAAGATCCCAGCGACCCGCATCGATCTCGTTCTCCTCGCCGAGCGCTTCGATCGGCTCGATCGTGAGCCGGCGCGTCGCATGCAGCTTCGACTCGATCTCGATGTCGGGCAGCGCGCCGAGCGAACGCCGGATCGACGCTTCGCGCTCCTTCAGCGCTGGCGCGAGCTGCTTTCGGTACTCGGGGAGCGTTTGCGTGCTCCATACGCCGGGATGCACGCGCAGCATCGGATCGATGGCGACGACGCGCGCGACATCGAGTTGCCGCCCGCCGGCTATGACCACCGCCCCGCCCCATGAGTGCCCGACGAGCGCATGTACGGATTCGTCGAGCGACGCGACGACATCCGCGAGATCGGCGACGGAGCGCGCGAGCGTCATCGGCCCCTTTGCATCGTGGTCGCCATGCCCGCGCTGATCGTACGCGACGACGCGATAGCGCTCACGGAGCCGCTCGCCGATGCGAGCCCACCCGCGCCGCGACGACCCGAGCCCGTGCACGCCGACGACGAGCGGCCCGTGGTCGCCCCACTGCTGCACGACGGTCTGCGCACCGTCGGAGAGCCGAACCTGACGTTCGCGCAGCGTAATCACGCCTTCGGCAAGTGGTCGAAGCGCCCGATGAGCGCTTCATCACGCGTCCGCGCGACGCGCGCGCGCAAGCCTCGCGACGCGAAGACGCGCACGAGATGCGACCGTGTTATGTCCGAGTCGGAGACGATCGCAATCCCGGCGGGCAAACCGAGCTTACGCGCGACCGGTACGAGGAAGCCGTCGACCCACGACGTCGTAGCGAGATTCGTGCCAAGATCGACGATGAGATCGTCCGATTCCGTGAGCGAGCCCTGAACGTCGCGCAGGTCGTCTGCAGCGTGGATCCGGGATGCGAGCGGCCGCTCGCGATAATCGAGAATGCGCATGGTGTCTTACTTCTGTGTCGACACGATAGCGACGACAAGGGTTCCGTCGAGCGGGACGACCGGCTGCGCCGTGAGGACGAGTTCGCCGCGCTCGTCGCGCACCGCTCGGCCGTCGAGTAGCGCGTCTCCGGTTCGGATGGCCAGGTACGCGGCCTCTTCTGCGACGATTGGCAGCCCATAGCCGCCCTCGGCGGGATTGCCGGCCGCATCACGACGTCCTGTGACCTGTTCTCGCATCGCGGCGAAAACGGCGGCTGCATGGCTCGGATATTCATCTCCCAGCGCGGCCCGGATACCCCGCCCGACATCGGCGACCGCGATCTCGATCTCGTGCCGCGCCGGATATGCTTGAGCCATCACGAAAGCACCACGTGGGCTGTGCGAGTGCTCGGCGGCGTTCAATGAGAGTTCCGAAAAGACGCTCGCGACGCGGTCGCGTCCCGAAATGCCGGCGCGCGCCAGCGCCGCTCTCAACCGGTCGAAGAGCATGACCGACGTATCAACGTTCTCACGAACGGTTGCGTCAGTGCGCACAATCGAAGGTTCGATCAACCCTTGCGCTCGTCCGATATTGTAGCCGCGCCAATCTGCCGGAATCGTGAAGCCCTGCGTCTCTAGTACACCCCAGAAGTTCGTTCGACGCAGATAGTCGCGCCTCTCTGGCGCCACCGGTTCGCAAATCCGGACGTCCCGGCGCAGGCGCCGCAGCGTGAATGCGAGCATAAAGACGAACGCGAGCCCACTTGGATGAATAAAATCGACCTCCGAAAGGTCGATGAGCACGGGGATACCGTCACCGAATGCCAGATGCGGTGGAAGTGAGTCGACCAACGGGTTCGCGCCGAAGCAATCGCTCCGAATTCGCACGCGATACGGCTCCGGGATCTGCATCACAGCCCCTTCACCGTCGCTCGCACGCCGCTGCGTGCGCGTGTGTTGCCGACCGCGTTTGCGCCGCCGTGCACGCCGAAGCGTTCGAGCACGGAGTCGGCCGCCGCGTACGGATCGAGGTCGTCCGGCGTTTCGGCGATCACGTCTTCGATGCGGCGTTCCAGCGTGCCGAGCGCGAGCTGGCGCACGCGGTGCGCAAACGCCGAGCGGCGCTTGTCGCGCATCGCGCCGCTCTCGCGCAGCCATGCGTCGTGGCGCACGATCGCGGTCCACAGCTTGTCGATGCCTTTGCCTTCGAGCGCCTGCGTGCTTACGAGCTCGGGTACCCAGCCGCTGAAGTTCAGCATCTCCATCATCGAGCGGATCTCGCGCTGCAACTGCAGCGCCATCGGGTGATCGCTCTTGTTGACGACGAACACGTCGGCGATCTCCAGCACGCCGGCTTTGAGCACTTGCACGGAGTCGCCGCTGCCCGGCTGCAGCGCGACGAGCGTCGTGTCGGCGACCTCCGCGATCTCGATCTCGGACTGGCCGACGCCGACCGTTTCGACGAGCACCACGTCTTTGCCGAACGCGTCCATCAATGACACGGCGTCCGCCGTTGCGCCCGCGAGGCCGCCGAGATGCCCGCGCGACGCCATCGACCGGATGAAGACGTCTTTGTCGGTGAAGTGCTCGGTGAGCCGGATGCGGTCGCCCAGTAGCGCGCCGTGCGAGAACGGCGAGCTCGGGTCGACGGAGATGACGCCGACCGTCTTGCCCTGCTTGCGGACGTGCGCGACGACCGCCGACGTCAACGTCGACTTGCCGACGCCGGGCGGTCCGGTGAGGCCCACCGTAATCGCGCGGCCGGTCAGCGGGTAGAGCGCGCGGATCAGATCGGCTCCGCGACCCGACTCGCAGCGCGTGATCGCGCGTGCGAGCGCGCGCGAGTCGCCGGCACGGAACGGTTCGAGCAGATCGGTTCCCGCGCGGGGGTCGTTCATCGCGCCTTCGCGTTCAGGGCCCGCGGCGCGGTTCCCGTTTCCCGGCCGGCTGCGTTAGGCGGACTTCTCGTCGGCGACGCGCTCCACGGCCTCGGCCAGCTCGTCGACCGCATGCTCGAGGTTGTTGAACTTCGCCGCGATCTTGCGCTGATCGATGCGACCCGTCAACGGCTCGCTCACGTCCTGAATGAACGTGCGGCGCTCCACGCGCTGGCGCACCTCGTGGAGGATTTCCTTGACGCTGCGTTCGTCGTCTTCAGCCATTACTCGGATGCTCGTACCCCCTGCTGATCGACAGCCAAACGGTTTGAAGGAGCGCCCTGCTTGGTACAGGGACTCGTCCGTCCGGTCCGGTACCCGTCGCGGGTGACTTCCACGGGCTACGTACGCACCCCGACGATCGCCGGCGACCGCATCGTGTTCGCATGCGAGGACGATCTCTGGACCGTCGGCACCGGCGGCGGAACGGCGCGGCGCATCACGACGACCGAAGGCGAGTGTACGCTGCCGCGGCTGTCGCCCGACGGAACGCGCGTCGCGTTCGTCGGCCGCGACGAAGGCACGCCCGAACTCTACGTCATGCCGTCAGACGGCGGCGTCGCGCTGCGTCTCACGCATCTCGGCGGCGAAGCGGTGAACTGCTGCGGCTGGTCGCACGACGGGCGCTTCATCTACTTCACGTCCGATGCCGGCTCGCCGTTCGTCAAAGAAACGCTCGCGTGGCGCGTCGATGCGGGCGGCGGCGAGCCCCTCGCGCTCGGGCTCGGCCATGCGATGACGATCGACGTCGCCGCCAACGGCGCGACGCTGCTGGGCCGCAACGCAATCGACCCGGCGCGCTGGAAGCGTTACCGCGGCGGCACCGCGGGACATCTGTGGGTCGACGCGCGCGGCAACGGCGAGTTCGCGCGCATCTGCCGCGACGTCCCCGGCAACCTGGCGTGGCCGGTGTGGCTCGGCGAGCGCGCGATCTTCCTCTCGGATCACGAGGGGATCGGCAACCTCTACTCCGTCGCGCCCGACGGCAGCGATCTGCGCCGTCTCACCAACGAACGCGAGCATTATGCCCGCTTCCCCGCGACCGACGGGACGCGCGTCGTGTACGCGTGCGGCGGCGAGCTCGTGCTGCTCGACCCGCGCGACGGCGGCGTCCGGCGCATCGCGGTGGAGATGCCGTCGAACGCGCCGGAGACGACGCGCCGCTTCGTCGATGCGGCGGAGCTGCTCGAAAATTTCGGCGTGTCGCACGACGGCACGGCGCTGGCGCTCGTCTCGCGCGGTCGCGCGTTCACGATGCCGCTGTGGGAAGAAGCAGTCACGGAGCACCCGTCGTCGGGACCGGCGCAGGACCCGGACGAACCGCACGCGCGCCGGCGGCTTGTGACGTGGCTGCACGACGACAAGCGCGTCGCGTACGTCGACGACTTCGGCGGTTACGAGCGAATCGCCGTCGCGCAAGTCGACCAGAGCGCGCCGCCGCAGTACGTCACGCGAGCGGACACGGGCGTGCTGCACCAGCTCGTCGCCTCGCCCGCGGGCGACCGCCTCGCGTTCGCGAACAACCGGCACGAGCTGTGGCTGGTCGATCTCGGCGGCGAGCCGCGGTTGCTGGACCGCAGCATCGGCGAGCGCATCGACGACCTCGCGTTCTCGCCCGACGGACGCTGGCTCGCCTACGTCTGGTCGCCCAAGACGCACACCGCGATAATCCGTTTGGCCGAGTGCGAGACCGGCCGGATCGTCGACGCGACGAATGCGCTGCGCGAAGACCGTTCGCCCGCGTGGGATCCCCACGGGAATTACCTGTACTTTCTCTCGACGCGCGACTTCCATCCGGTTTACGACGCGCTGCAGTTCGAGCTGAGCTTCCCCGAAGCGTGGCGACCATATCTCGTCACGCTGCGCCAGACGGTGACGAATCCGTTCACACCCAAGCCGGCGCCGCTGCACAAGCCGCGCGATCGTGACGACGACGATGACGACGGCGACGACAAGAAAGACGCGAAGCCGGAGGTCGTCGTCGACGCCGACGGCCTGCCGCGCCGGATGCTGGCGTTCCCCGTCGACGAAGGCTCGTACGACCGCATCGTCGCAGCGAAGGGACGGGCCATCTTCTCGCGCTTTCCGGTGCGCGGGATCCGCCCGGACGACCGCGATCACGAAACCGACTCCGAAGGCGAGCTGTTCGCGTACGATTTCGAACAGCAGCGCGGCGCCACGCTCGCGACCGAGGTCGAAGATTTCGTCATCGGGCCCGACGCGCGCACCCTGGTGTACTTCTCGCACTTCAAGCTGCGCGCGATCGACGCGGGCGGCGAGCTGCCCGAAGACGGCGACGACGACAAACCGCTGCCGGACGTCGGCCGGCGCACCGGCTGGCTCGATCTCGCGCGCATCAGCGTGCTGGTCGAGCCACCCGCCGAATGGCGGCAGATGCTGCGCGAAGCGTGGCGGCTGCAGCGCGAGAACTTCTGGGACCCGCTGATGTCGGGGATCGACTGGAACGGGGTGCTGACGCGCTACGAAGCGCTGCTGCCGAAGATCCGCTCGCGCAACGAGCTGTCGGACGTGATCTGGGAGATGCACGGCGAGCTCGGAACGTCGCACGCGTACGAAAGCGGCGGCGACAAGCCGATCCCGCCGCAATACAAACGCGGGTTTCTCGGCGCGGACGTCGCCTGGGACGAGCGCGCGAAGGCGTACCGCGTCGAACGCATCCTGCGCGGCGACCCGTGGAACCGCGATGCGGACTCCGCGCTCGCGGAACCCGGCGTCGACGTAAACGAAGGCGATCTGATCGTCGCGATCGGCGGCCGCGCGGTGAGCGCGCAGAGCGGCCCCGCCGCGCTGCTCGTGAACCAAGCCGGCCGCGACGTCGTGCTGTCGGTCGTGCGAGGTGACGAGGCACCGCGGCGCGTGCTCGTGCGCACGCTGCGCGACGAGCGGATGCTGCGCTATCGCGCGTGGGTCGATGCGAACCGCGCGGCGGTGCACGAGCGCACGCAGAAGCGCGTGGGATATGTGCACGTGCCCGACATGGGCCCGTGGGGTTTCGCCGAGTTCCACCGCGGATATCTGAGCGAGTTCGACCGCGACGGCCTAATCGTCGACGTGCGCTACAACCGTGGCGGCCACGTCTCGGCGCTGCTGCTGGAAAAGCTCGCGCGCAAGCGCGTGGGCTACGACGTATCGCGCTGGGGCCCGCCGTTCCCATATCCCGAAGAGTCGGTGAGCGGACCGATGGTCGCGGTGACGAACCAGTTCGCGGGCTCCGACGGCGACATCTTCAGCCACTGCTTCAAGCTGTACGGTCTGGGCCCACTGGTCGGGATGCGCACGTGGGGCGGCGTCATCGGCATCAACCCTCGCCACCGCCTCGTCGACGGCACGCAGACGACGCAGCCCGAATACTCGTTCTGGTTCACGGACGCAGGCTGGGGCGTGGAAAACTACGGCACCGATCCGACACACGAAGTAGACGTCGCGCCGCAAGACACGCTGCACGGCAAAGACCCCCAGCTGGACGAGGCGCTGCGCCTGATCGAAGAGGCCATGGCGAACGCACCGAAGCGCCCGGAGTTCCCGCCACGTCCGAATCGCAGTATTGGGCGCTAGTCCTCGCGGCAGCCGAATCGTATCTAAGGCATGGTCGACTCTTCTGAGCTTGCGCTCCGCGCTTCGCGTCTCGACGGGTTCTTGCGTCAATTTCGCGCGGCCGATATGATTGCGAATCTGGACCTCTCGAATCGTTCAAGACAAAGCAATACGAGGAAGGAAAATCGGGATACCGAGGGCATGGCCGGCGTCGCCGAGTATGCCGCTCAACTCTATTGGCGTCATGTCGAAGACGACTCGAGCGCTGTTCCCCCGCATGACTCGGCCGTCCAGTCCGCACGCGCGCAAATAAGCGATCTCCTCAAAGACATGGTCACGGAATTGGTCCCCGATCTCGTGGCTTCCGAGCTCGACCAGCGCCTAAATGCGCGTTTCAGGATCGCAGGCCTGACCGTGAGAAATCCCGGCATCGCGGACTTGTGGATCGAGATCTTGCAACGGTTGTTCGTTCGGTTCGACTCCGAGCTTCGTGATGCGTTGAACTTTACAGCACGAGACGCGATAGCGATCATGCGTTACATCCACGACGACTGGCCCAAGCGCATATCTCATCGACTCACCGCTGCGGCGAACGCAGAGCCCGAGATACAAGCAACGACCTTTTCCGAGCTCGGCGAAATCTACCGTTACGGCGTGAACGACATCGCACGAGATACTTTACTGACCGCGAAGACGGTTCAGGCCGTATTTGCTCAATTCGGAATCCGACGCGGCGTGCGCGAGAAATACGACGACGGGGCCGTACCCTTACCATCTCCGTACCACCCGTATATGGCGAAGCCGTTGCTTTTGGAACGTGAGGACACGGCAATCGTTCTCGCGGGAATTCATCTCCTCTGGGCAATTCTTCCCGGCCTCGAAGATGCGATCAAGAAACTACCGCTCAACACGCGGTACTTGAAACACCGCGGGAAATTCTTGGAGACCGAGGCCGCCGGCATCATGCGTTCGCTGTTGGGTTCGGACGCGGTTCTTACCGCGGCGCAGTATCGCGACGAAGCAGCCGGCGTCTTCGGCGAAGTTGACGTCCTAGGGAGGTTCGACAATACGGGATATCTCATCGAATGCAAGTCCGAGCCGCTGCGCGGCCCAGTCCGGCGTGGTGCTGAAGATAGCTTTCGAGGAGCACTCAAGAGTCTGCTCTTCGATGCGCACGGGCAGCTTACGCGCGCTGTTCAGCATGCAGTCGGCCCGCGAAATGAGCAAGTATTTCTCGATCCTCAGGTCACCGACTTCTTGCGCGGCGTCACGGACGTCGAGATCATCATCGTAACGCCGGATCACATCGGAGCGCTCGGGGCCGCGGCTGCCGAATTTGCGCGCGCGGGTGCTTTCGGCGGCCGGTTTCCTTGGGTCCTCAGCTTGCTAGAGCTCACCATGGTCGCCGACCTCATTCAACCAACGTGGAATTTCAAGAATTACGTCAGGCGCCGGCTAGAAACGTACACGAGCAATGGCTACCGGCTGTGGTCTCTCGATGAGCTCGATTTCGTGGGCCTCTATCTCGAAACCGGACACTGCGTGTTCGAGGTATCCCAGGAAACGGTTTTTCTGCCGCATACCGCGACGCTGGACATCAACCACTTTTATAATCCGCTAGGCAAACGCGGATCCCGAAAACCGCGCCTAGCGGTCCCCGAATCACTCGAGCTTCTGTTCCGGAATCTTCAGAATGAAAAACGGCCGCGCTGGAGCGAAGTCGTGTGCGACCTATTAGCGCTGCACCCTGCAAGCCTGAGCGAGTTGGCTTCGGACGTCTCAAAGGCGAGAGCGGACGCCGCAATCGGTCATATCTTCACGAAAACGTACGGGCCGGCTTCCACCGGAATCGGGTTTGCCGCCGGGCCGAGCGATTCAGGCGCGATCGGGTTGCGGTCCACGATCGAGCAGTTTAGCAGGAAAACGTCGGCGTCGGACATTCTCGTGATCGTCGAACACGGCCACAGAACGCTATTCGGCTGGTACGCCATTGACCCGTCGCGCGATGCGGTGCGTCCAAGAGGCCCGCTTGGAGTGCTGCTTCTCCAACGGCCGCATGTGGACGACGTTGGTTCGATCGTCAAGAAACCGAACGACATCGGTGAGTTAGACGCGGAACGCTAGTGCGGCAATAGCGCCTCACAACCGCGGATCGACGGGTTCGCTCTCCAGCGCCAGCACCCCGAACACGCATTCGTGAACGGCGCGTAGCGGCGCGCGTTCGACGAAGCGGTACAGCGCTTCGATGCCGAGCGAGAACTCGTGCAGCGCGAGGCGGCGTTTGGTGTTGAGGCCGCGTTCGCGTAGGCGCTCTAGCTGATCGGGAAGCGTGTACTCCGGGCCGTAGACGATGCGCAGGTAGTCGCGACCGCGCACCTTGAGCGCCGGCTGCACGATGCCTTTGTCGCCGCGCGTCGTCAACGTCCACGGCTTCACGACGACTCCCTCGCCGCCGTTCGCCGTCAGATCTTCCCACCAGCTCGCGGCAGCCTCGCATTGGTGCTCGTCGTCGAGCGACACCTCGCGGTACGCCGTCGCGAGCAGCAGCGCGGGGTCGGCCGCGCAGATCTCCCCGAGCGCGTGCAGGTGCCACATGTGGTCGCGGCCGTCGTACACGACGCCTTCCGTCGCGAGCAGGTGGAACGGCGCGAGCACGAGGTCGTCCACGCCGCGCACCGGGCGCACGTAGCGGCGGAACGCGTCGACGTACCGCAGCGCCGCATCGCCGCGCGCTTCGACGCGCTCCAGCAG
>JALZBE010000264.1 GCA_030947665.1 Vulcanimicrobiota bacterium
GCGCTATGTGTCGGCCTGGGGCTTCGGAGACTCGGCGCGCGTGTACCGCGTGACGAAGTTCGAGCCGAACGTGGCGGTCTCCGACGCGGATTTGCATCCACCCACGCCGCGCGCGACGTGGACGTTCGGCGAGCCGGCGAGCATGCCGGTCACCGTCGTTCGGCGGACCGGAGGCGGGCGCTCCGTCAACGTCGAGGCCGTCGTCAACGGCCACGTCGGCCACTTCTTGCTCGATTCCGGCGCCGGGAGCATTCTCATGTTCGAGCCGTTCGCGACGACGGCCGGCGTGGTCGATCTCGGGCGGTCGGGGTACAGCGGCGTCAACGGCCGTTTCGTGCCGGCGACGATCGCGCGCGTCGCGACGCTCAAGCTCGCCGGCAGCACGCTGCACGACGTGATCGTGCAGCACAACACCGCTGCGTCGACGGGTTCGGGGATCGACGGCATCATCGGGTATGACGTGCTGGCGGGCGCCGTCGTCGACGTGGACTTGGTGACGAACCGGTTGACGCTTACCGATCCCAGCGGCTTCGACGTGCAGCCGAAGCAGGGCGCGTATGCGTTCCCGCTGGACTTGAGCGTGTTCCACGCGGGCGTCCCGGTGAAGATCAAGGACACGGTTTTGCCGAGCGTGTGGATCGACACCGGCGACGACTTCTTCGTGATCCTTCCACATGAGCTCGAGCGCCACACGGTCGCGCTCGCCGGCACCCTGACCGTCGGCGGATTCGATTACGATATGACGTTATACTTCGGGGGCGTGGACGGCGGCGGCGCGGTGCCCGCGCGCTGCGTGCACTTCAACGAAGTGCAGATCGGGCCGTACCGCTACCAGAAAGCGCTGTCGTGCTTCGCGCCCAACGACGCGTTCGGCCTCGACGGCGGCCTGATCGGATTCGACTTCCTGCGGCATTTCAACTGGACGTTCGACTACCCGCACGGTCGCCTCGTGCTCACCCCCAATGGTTTGTGATGCTTCATCGAGCCGCAGCTCTTTGCCTAACCGCCGCGGTGTTGGCCGCCGCGGTCGCGCCGTCGCCCGCCGCCGCTGATGCCGCCCGCGACGCGCTCGCGCGCCACGCCGCGTACACCGGTCACCCGGACGGCACGACGCTCACGTATCGATACGCTCCGGCCACAAACGCGTCCCCGTCGCCGGCGCCGCCGGGCGCGAGCCCCGAACCGAGATTCGGACCCGCGGAGCAAACGACGTACCGGCGCGGCCTCGCGTACCACGAGATCGATCGCTCGGAAGGCGTGAGCACGGAGTCGGGTTTCGACGGCAGTGCATATTGGACGTCGAACGAAAACCGCTATACCGTCGCATTGTTCGAAGAAGCGCAACGGCGCGCGATCACGAGCAACGCGGTCAACGCGGGCGCGTTCGACGACACGACCGCCGTGCAAATGCGCGGCGCGCAGACGATCGACGGCACGCAGTACGACGTCGTGCGGGTCACGCCGCAAGGCGGGATCCCCGCTGATGTCGCGGTCGATCGCACGACCGGCGCGTTCGCGCAAGCCACATACGACCCCGACGACCGATACAACCGCGCGGTGGTGCGCATCCTCGGCTACACGGAGATCGCGCCGGGCGTGCGCGTGCCGACATCCTATCGCTACGGCCGCGACATCACGTACACGCTGCTGCAAGGCACGGCGCGGGCCGTCACCGACGCCGAGCTACAGCGCCCGGGGGCGCCGACCGCAATGTGGACGTTCGGGAACGGCAACCCGGTGCGCTTCGACATTGAGCGCGGCACGTGGGTCGGCCAGGCCGTGATCGTGCACGCGTCCATCAACGGCAAGCCGGGTATGTTTCTCTTTGACTCGGGCGCGAGCCAGGTGCTGCTGTACCGGCCGTACGCCGACCGCCTCGGCCTCACGATGCTCGGCAAGACCGCGTACTCCGGCGTCAACGGCGGTTCGCGCAGCGCCCGGTTCGCGCGCGCGGCCTCCATCGAGATCGGCGACAACACGCTGTCGAACCTCGTTGTCGCAATCTCGCCGCGCGAGCCGGCCGAGCGCGGCACGATCGACGGGATTCTCGGCTTCGACATGCTCGCAGGCGCGCTCGTCCACGTCGACCTGGTCAAAGGAATGATGGAATTCGCAGACCCGGCGCAGATGATGGCGAGCGTTCCGAAAAACGGGTACGCGTTCTCCGTCAACCTGTCCGACGGTACGCCGGAGGTGCAAATCAAGGTGGGCACCGTAACGACGCGGGCGACGTTCGACACCGGCAACGATTACAACATCGTCCTGAGCGACTTCCTCACGAAGACGAGCCGGGTGGTTGGCTTCGTCGAAGCCACGATGTACTTCGCCGGCGTCGACGGGATCGCGAACGAGCCGGCGTCGTGCTTGAAGGTCGGAGAGATCGCGATCGGGCCGTTCCATTATAAGAACTCTCTGACGTGTTTTGGGAGCGAACGTGTATTCGGCCGGGACGGCGGTCTCATCGGCTTCGATTTCTTACGCCACTTCGACTGGACGTTCGACTACTCACGCTCGCGGCTCATCCTCGCGCCGAACGGAAGGTAGACCGATGACGACTCGCCGGGGAAACCACGTTGTCTTCGCCGCGGCCGCGCTCATCGCAAGCGCCGCTGCGTTCGTGCCGCGCGGTGCCGCCGCGGCGGACGATGCCGCCGCCCTGCTCGCAAAGCACAAGGCGTACGCCGGTTGGCAAGCCGGCGACGGTGCGATTGCGTCGTTGCGTGAGTCGGGGACGATCACGTTGGACGGACGCATAGTCGGCACCATCACCGCGCTCCACCGCGGACCGATTTTTCGAGCGACCTTGTCGCGCGGCGCCGGCCGCAGTTATGAGGACGGCTTCACGGGACGGGTCCTGTGGTCGTCGAATCATAACGGCTTCACAGTGCAGACGGTCGGCGACGCGGCGCGCTACGTCTACAGCGAGCGCGCGCTGTTCGGTGAGGGCTTGACGTCGCTGCCGGCGACAGTCGTCCGTACCGAGACGATCGACGGCACCCCGGTGACGTGGGTGCGCGTCGCGCCGGAGGTCGGCGTCGTCACGGAACTCGCAATCGACCCGGCGAGCGGCATGGTCAAGCGCGCCGTGCTCGATCCCAACGGGAAGTACGAGACGCGCTTCGACGTTTTGGGCTACACCGACGTCGGGAACGGCAAACGCGTGATGACGTCCTGGCGCTACACCGGCGGGAAGTCGGTCTATGCTTACACGACGGTCGAGGCCAACAAGGCCGTGACCGACAACGAACTGCACCCGCCGAAGCAGACCGCCATCTGGACGTTCGATCCCGCGGTCGGAACCGTGCCGGTCGAACTGACCCAGTACCGGATCCTCGTCGACGCGACCGTGAACGGCATTCGCGGAAAGTTCATCCTGGACACCGGCGCATCGGCGATCGCGTTCACCGACAGCTTCGCCCGCCGCGCGGGCGCCAAACGCATCGGCGAAAGCGCGATCTCCGGGATCGGCGGCGACGCGAGGGCAAACCTCTATAAAGTCGACACCATCGCGTTCGGCAACAACGTCTTGCACAACGTCATCATCTACACCGGGCTCGACGAGCGCGGTTCGTCCGAGAACGATATCGCCGGGCTGATCGGTTACGATCTGCTGGCCGGCGCGATCGTCGAGATGGACCTCGACGCGAAGACCGTTCGCATCATGGACCCAACCAAGGTCCAGCCCGATACGAGCCGAGGACTCGTGGCGCACGTCGATCTCAACGATGGCTCGCCGCGCGTCGCCATGACCGTCGGCGGGCGTGTGCCCGTGCTGGCCATGCTCGACAGCGGCAACCCGCTGCACGTACTCTTCAGCCAGACCCTCGTCTCACGTGACCGAGTGTCATTCTTCTCGGACCCGACCAGCCTCGCGTCGTTACCGGTGCAGATCTACGGCGTCAACGGCAACGAGACCGTGCGATGCGGGCAACTGCAAAGCCTCGAGCTCGGCCCCGTCGTGTACCGGCCGGTGCCGGCGTGCGCGTCGCCGTCGATGGCGCACAACGACGTACTCGTCGGTCTCGACTTCATCCGCGCGTTCAACATCGTGTTCGACTACCCCGACGGCTACTTGCTGCTGATGCCGCGCAAGAACCGCTGATGGGGTTTCGTGAAAAACGTGCGGTCGGAGGGACTCGAACCCCCAACCTACAAGTTCGTAGCCTGTTGCTCTATCCAATTGAGCTACGACCGCGCGTGTCGCGCTGCATTCAGCGGCGACCTCGTGGGATACGGCGCGCCGGGCACGATACCTTCCGCGCGATTCGGAGAGGGAGGGATTCGAACCCTCGATACGATGTAACTCGTATAACGGTTTAGCAAACCGCCGCCTTCAGCCGCTCGGCCACCTCTCCTCGGCGTTGCGCCACGTTCGAACGGTGCCTGCTCCCTCCCTGTTTCGCGGTCGCTCAGAGCGAGCGCGCCGTCAGGCGCCCGCGGCGGTCCGAGCAAGCTCCGCGAGCCGCGCGGCGACGCGCTCGGCGGCGTCGGGGTGCGCGAGTTGCGCCGCGCTCGCGTGCAGCCGCTGCTTGACGCGCTCGTCGTGCAGCACGCTGTCGACGACCCGCGCGAGATCGCCGGGGCGCGCCGCGCGCACCGCGGCGCCGCGCGACACCAGATACCGCGCGTTGCGCTCCTCCTGGCCCGGCAGCGGCTTGAGCAGCACGAGCGGAACGCCGACCGCGAGCGCCTCGGATGTCGAGAGGCCGCCGGGCTTGGTGATCAGCACGTCCGCCGCGTGCATCCAGTCGAACACGTTCTCGACGAAGCCGAGGACGCGCACGTCGGCGCCGTCGCGGCGCGCTTCTTCGGCGACGCGGTGCTCGAGCCGGCGGTTCTTGCCGACGATCACCACCGGCGTCACCGCGCTCGCCGTGCGTGCGAGCGCGCGCACCGTCGTCGCCACCGGCCCTAACCCCAGACCGCCGCCCATCACGAGCACCACCGCGCCGTCACGCGGCAGCCCGAGCGCCTCGCGCAATGCGCCGCGATCCGCTGGCGGGATCCCGAACCGGGGATCGACCGGGATGCCGTCGACGCCCACGCG
>JALZBE010000265.1 GCA_030947665.1 Vulcanimicrobiota bacterium
CCGCGAACGCACCGAGCGTCGCCGCGCTCACGATCGCCAGGATCGCAACGCACACCAGCACCTCGAGCAGCGTGAAGCCGCGCTCAGCCGTTCGCATAGAAACCTCCGCTCGTTCCTTGCGCTTGCACGGCGTCGCAGCGCTGCTGCTCGGCCGCGAGCGGTGCGTTCTCGCCGGCGGCGAGGTACGGCGCGAAGTCCGCGAGCCACGCGGACGCCGCTTCGGTGCGCACGTCCCACGGCGCGAAGCTGCCGGCCCGCGATCCGTCGGGCGCCGCGCGATCCGGCGGAAACACCGTGTAGTCGCGAGCAGCGTCCCAGTTCGTCGCAGGATACGGTTTCGCGAGCGTGTCGGTGCCGCCGTCCGCCGCACGCGTGCCGGTGTACGTGAAGACGAACGTCCCCGCGATGAACCAGCCGCCGGGAAACGCCAGCGAACCGTCGGCGTTCGTCGTGGCGTCGCTCCAGCGCACGTACGTGCTCCAGCCCGGCTGCCAGGCGAGCGAGCAGCTCGTCAGCGTCTTTGGCGCGGCGGTGTCATGGCCGACGTCGCAGCGCTCGCTGCACGTGTAGCGCAGCACTTCGGTGAACCCGTTCGGGAACACGCCGGGGAGCAGGTCGACGACGCGCGATCCGTCGCCGGTGTCGAGCCGCAGCTCGACGACGGCGTTGCCGCCGCGCACCGGCGCGCCGCTCGCATCGAGGACGCCCAGCGAGATCGCCGCCGTCGCCGGGACGCTCGTCGCGACGAACGGCGAGTCGCCTTGCGCGAGATACCCGTCCTGATGCGCCGCGAGCGCGTCGGGCGCGATCGTCGTGACCGACATCGGCGCGTGCACGTGCGCCAGCACGATGTTACCGGGGTCTGTTGCATTGCACGGCGCGATCGGCGACGCCGCGGCGACGCGCTGCAGAGCGTCGCCCGCGATCGCATCGGTGTTCGTGTGGTTCGGGAAGGTGCGATAGCTCCAGAATTTCGGGCCGGCGGCATCGGCGGTGAAGAAATCGAGCTGCACGCAATCGTCGTGGCCGGCGCCGGCGCTCGGTGCGCTCGCCCAGATCGCCGTCGCGCTGCGCGCCTCCGCGCGCACTTGCGCGGTGAGCCGCTCGAGCGACGCGTACGCGACGTGACGCGCCGTGAGCTGGCGCGCGTTTACGACGAGCTGCCGCACGACCTCGAACGCGCCGAACGCGACGACGGTGAACAGCGCCGTCGCGATGAGGATCTCGATCAGCGAGAAACCGGCTTGCGAACCCCGCACGCGAGGTAGGGTGCCCGTAGGTCCCGCCGTTTTATGCTCCGAAAGCCGACCGGGTATGCCCAACGCGTTCGACACGTCGATCTTCAAGAGCTATGACGTCCGCGGGATCGTCGGAAGCCAGCTCACGCCCGAGGTCGCGTATTGGATCGGCCGCGCGTTCGTGCAGGCCCTCGGCCGCACGAATATCTGCATCGGCCGCGACATGCGGCCCTCCGGCGAAGATCTGCTCGAAGCGCTCACGCGCGGCGCCACCGACGGCGGGGCGGACGTCACGCACATCGGGCTGATCTCCACCGACGCGCTGTACTTTGCCGTCGGTCACTACGGCTTCGACGGCGGCGTGATGATCACGGCGTCGCACAACCCCGCGCAGTACAATGGGCTCAAGTTCTGCCGCGACCAAGCGCAAGCGATCTCGCTCGACACCGGTCTCGGCGCCGTGCGCGACCTCGCGACCTCCGGCGACTTCAAGGAACCGGGCCGCAAAGGCGCGGTGAGCTCGCGCGAGATCCTCGACGACTTCGGCAAGCACTGCGTGTCGTTCATCCGCGACGTCGCCAAGATCAAGCCGTACAAGATCGCCATCGACGCGGGCAACGGCATGGCCGGCCTCACGGTGCCGTACGTGTTCAAGTACCTGCCGCAGTGCGAGGTGATCCCGCTCTTCTTCGAGCTCGACGGCACCTTCCCGAACCATCCCGCGTCGCCGATCGAGGACGAGAACAAGCTCGCGCTGCGCAAAGCGGTGCTGGAGAACCACTGCGATCTCGGCGCGGCGTTCGACGGCGACGCCGACCGCATGTTCCTCGTCGACGAGAAAGGCGGCTTCCCCGACGGCAGCATCGTTACCGCCGCCGTCGGCGTGGCCACGCTCAAGAAGTACCCGGGCTCGAAGATCCTCTACAACTTGATCTGCTCGCGCAGCGTCCCCGAAGCCGTCACCAAGCACGGCGGGGTTCCCGTGCGCTCGCAGGTGGGCCACTCGCTGATCAAGCCCGAGATGCGCGAGCAGAACATCCCGTTCGGCGGCGAGCACAGCGGGCATTTCTACTTCCGCGAGAACTGGTTCGCCGACTCCGGGATGATCGCGCTGCTGCAGTGTCTCGACCTCTTCAGCGAGATCGACGGCTCGATCACCGAGGCGATCGCGCCGTACAACACGCGCTTCCGCTCCGGTGAGATCAACCTGCCGGTCGCGGACGCGGACCGCGAGATGCAGCACCTGCAAGAGCACTTCAAGGACGCGACGATCGACCACCTCGACGGCGTGTCGATCGAATATCCCGACTGGTGGCTCAACGTGCGCAAGTCGAACACCGAACCGCTGCTCCGCCTCAACGTCGAAGGCGACACGCGCGCACTGATGGAGCAACACCGCGACGAGGCGCTGGCCGTCATCCGCGGCTGAGCGCCGCGCGGCGCGTCACACGTTGGCGACGGCGATCTGAGCATTCACTTGGATCGGCGGGCCGTCGCCCGGATCGAACGTTCCCTTCGGCACGTCCGGCGTCGTGAAATGGTCGATCGCACCGTGTTCGAACAGCAGAGCCAGCGTGGATCCGCCGTAGCTGAAATACCCCAGCTGATCGCCTTTTTTGACCTTGTCACCGGCTTTCACCGTGATCTCCACCGACGAGATCTCGGTGATGCCGACCGGGACGACGCACACCATGCCGATCGCCTTGTTGTCGGCCTCGATGAACACCAGGCCGCGCGTGTTCACGCAGGCGTAATACCCCTCGGCCAAGTCGGCGCCGGGGTCGGGGCCGGCCGATTCCGCATCGCTGAACTGCAAGCCGTCGACGACGTGCGCCTCTTCGATCGTCCCGTCGACGGGCGCGTGCCAACGGTGGTAGTTCGCGCCGCTGAGGAACGACTGGAACACGTAGCCGCCGACGAAGCGGTCGACGTGTTTGCTGCGGTCCAGCATGTCGACGAGCGAGTATGGCTCCCCCTTGAGCCAGAACTGGTCCGTGCGCTTGACGCCGCGCGCGATCGTGAGCAGGTGACCGTCGTTGGCGGAGACGATCACCGTGGGATCGTCCGGCCCGGCGATCGGCCGGGCTTCCTTCTTGATCGCCCGGTGGAAGAAATCGTTGTACGATTTCCAGCCCCAGTGCGGGTCCGACGGCGTGGTGACGAACTCGTACAGCTTCATGTCCTGATACGCAAACGGCGACAGCCATCCGTGCGGGCCGTGGTTGAGCGTGTGCCGGCTCTCCGGCGTGTTCAAGTACCGGCACCACTCCTTGAGGATCTGCCGAATCGCGTCGTTGAAGGCCGCGTTGCGAAAGATCGCCTCACCCGCGTCGGTCATCATCATGTACGAGAACAGGGCCGACATCGGAAACGCGACGCTGTGCGTATCGTAATACGGCGCCATGCGCGTGATGTGGTCGAGCGCGATCAGCAGTTCCTCGATGCTTCGCGGCGTCGGCGGCACGCCGTCGAGGAGACGCACCTGCTCGAGCATCTCGTGCGCGTACATCCGCACCATCGGGTCGCGCTCGATCAAGCGGCCGAGTTCGCGGACGGACTCGCTGCGGATCCGCACCTCGCCTTGCGACTTGACGGCGGCGATCGTCGTCTGCATGTCGGCGTGCCAGCCGTGGAGGCCTTCGCGTTTTTTCGGCAGGTAGCCGGCGCGTACGGCGAATTGCCGCTTGTATCGCGCGTTGACCGTCGCGGCGTCGTGCTTCACGGTGCGTCCCCTTGACGCGCGGCAATGTCGGTTCCTTCAGCGGCCGAGCCGAGCTTCGGCGGAGGACGGCAAACGGTTCGCGAAGCGGTTCGGATGAGCGCCGCGTGAACGATCCACTCGAACGGTATCGGAGCGCGCGCGACGACGTCGCCGCGTGTCTGGACGAGCTTCGCGAGCTCGTCGTCGCGGAGTCGGCGCGGTGGCACGACGCGGGCGCGGACGCCGAATCGCTCGCACGCACGACGGCACGGCTGCGCGACGGGCGCTTCGTGCTCGCGGTCGTCGGTGAGTTCTCCAGCGGGAAGTCGTTCCTGCTCAACGCGCTGCTCGGCAAAGTGGCGTTCGAGGAGCGTCCCGGCGGCAAGCGCATCACCGGCCTGCTCGCGACCGACATCAACCCGTCGACCGCGACGATCACCGAGCTGACGCACGCGCCCGACGAATCCGCGACCGCCGTGTATGCGAACGGGCGCGAGGAGCGCATCCCGCTCGGGCGGCTGGCGCGCTTCATCGCGGTCGGGGAAGAGGGCAAGCTCCACGACGCGACCGATGAGCAGGACGCCGGCGCGCCGGTCCTCGTGCGCATCGCCGTCGATTCCGCGTTTTTGAAAAGCGGGTTCGTCGTTGCCGACACGCCGGGGCTCGCATCGATCAATCCGGCGCATCGCCGTGCGACGCTATCGTATCTGCCGGGCGCCGACGCGGTGCTCTACTTGATCGACACGCAGCAGCCGTTCACCGAAGGCGACGCGTCGTTTCTGGGCATCGTGCGCCGCTACATCGAGTCGGTGTTCATCGTGCAAACCAAGATCGATCTGTGGCGCATGCGCGAAGGGCTGCGCGGTGAAGCGTGGCAGATCGCGGCGCAGCGCATCGTCGCCCAGGCCGCGAAGCACGCGCCCGGCACGCCGGTGTTTCCGCTCTCCGCGCGCGAGTACGCCGAAGGGCTGCTCACCGGCGACGACGCGCTGATCGCGCAGAGCCGCTTCCGCGAATTTCTCGGCGCGCTGGACGCGTCGCTCGTTGCCACCACGGGCCGCTCGCGGCTGCGCCGCGCCGCCGCGGAAGCCCGCCGCGTCGCGACC
>JALZBE010000266.1 GCA_030947665.1 Vulcanimicrobiota bacterium
CAAGCCGCGGCGAATCCGTTCATGTCCGTGTACAAGTACTTCCCCCATGAGGTCCAATAGCGTGGCGATCGCACCGCAGCGGCTGCAGCCGCACACCAACGGCGCAGCGCGCATCACATTCTCGCTCAACGGCACGCCGGTCGCCGCGCGCGAGGACGAGACGATCCTACAGGCCGCGGACCGGCACGGTATCGAGATCCCCCGCCTGTGCTACAAAGAAGGCTATCGGCCCGACGGCAACTGCCGCGTGTGCATGGTGGAGATCGAGGGCGAGCGCGTGCTCGCGCCGTCGTGCTGTCGGCGTCCCAGCGAGGGCATGACCGTGACGAGCACGAGCGACCGCGCCGTCTCGTCGCAGAAGCTCGTCACCGAGCTGCTGCTCACCGACATGCCGGGACAGACGGCGTCGCCGTACAAGCGCGAGTCCGAGCTCGACGTGTGGGCGGCGAAGCTCGGCGTCACGCAGCCGCGCTATCCGCAGCGTCACCAGCCCGCGCCGGACCTCACGCACCCCGCGATGTCCGTGAACCTGGACGCGTGCATCCAGTGCGGCCGCTGCGTACGCGCGTGCCGCGAGGAGCAGGTCAACGACGTCATCGGCTACGCGTGGCGCGGCGAGCATGCGAAGATCGTGTTCGACTTCGACGACCCGATGGGCGCCAGCACGTGCGTTGCCTGCGGCGAGTGCGTGCAGGCGTGTCCCACCGGCGCGCTGACGCCCGCGAACGGCGTCGCGCTGCTCGTGCCCGACAAGAAGGTCGACTCGGCGTGTCCGTACTGCGGCGTGGGCTGTCTGCTGACGTACAACATCAAGGACGACAAGATCATCTACGTCGAGGGCCGCGACGGTCCGTCGAACGCTAGCCGGCTGTGCGTCAAAGGCCGCTTCGGCTTCGATTACGTGCACAACCCCAAGCGGCTCACGAAGCCGATGA
This sequence comes from Vulcanimicrobiota bacterium, assembly GCA_030947665.1. Lineage (GTDB taxonomy): Bacteria > Vulcanimicrobiota > Vulcanimicrobiia > Vulcanimicrobiales > Vulcanimicrobiaceae > Vulcanimicrobium. Next base: position 936 of record JALZBE010000266.1, read on the forward strand.
TCCGCAAGGACGGCGTCGCGAAGACCGCGGCGCTACTCGATCCGGACGCGATGTGGGACACGTTCCGCGAAGCGACGTGGGAAGAAGCGCTCGAGCGCGCCGGGGGCAAGCTGCGCGCGATCCGCGACGCGCGCGGTTCCAAAGCGCTCGCGGGCTTCGGCTCGGCGAAGGGCAGCAACGAAGAGGCGTACCTGTTCCAGAAACTCGTGCGCACGGGGTTCGGAACCAACAACGTCGACCACTGCACGCGGCTGTGTCACGCGTCGTCCGTCGCCGCGCTGCTGGAGGACGTCGGCTCGGGCGCGGTGTCGAATCAAGTCGAGGACGTCGCGCTGGCAGACGTGGCGATCGTGATCGGCGCCAACCCGACGGTCAACCATCCGGTCGCGGCGACGTTCATGAAGAACGCCGCGAAGAACGGCACGAAGATCATCCTGATGGACCCGCGGCGCAGCGACCTCGCGCGCCACGCGACGTATTTCCTGCAGTTCAACGGCGACACCGACGTGGCGTTGCTCAATGGCTTGCTGCACGTCATCATCGAGGAAGGGCTTGCGAACGAGGCGTTCATTCGCGACCGCACCGAGAACTACGAAGCGCTGCGCGAGAACGTCAAAGAGTACTCCCCCGAAAAGGTCGCGCCGATCACCGGCATCGACCCGCAGATGATCCGCGACGTCGCGCGCTTGTACGCCACGGCGAAGGCCGCGATCATTTTTTGGGGCATGGGCATCTCGCAGCATATCCACGGCACCGACAACGCGCGCTGCCTCATCTCGCTCGCGCTCGTCACCGGCCAGATCGGCCGCCCCGGTACCGGCCTGCACCCGCTGCGCGGTCAGAACAACGTGCAGGGCGCGTCGGACGTCGGACTGATCCCGATGATGTTTCCCGACTACCAGCGCGTCGACAACGCCGGCGCACGCGACAAATTCGAAGCGCTGTGGCACACCAAACTCGATCCCAAAGCCGGGCTGACGGTGACGGAGATCATGGACGCCGTGCACGCCGACGTCATCCACGGCATGTACATCATGGGCGAGAACCCGGCGATGTCCGACCCCAACGTCGAGCACGCGCGCGAAGCGATGGCGAAGCTCGAGCACCTCGTCGTGCAAGACATCTTCTTCACGGAGACGGCGAGCTACGCGGACGTCGTCTTGCCGGCGTCGGCGTTCCCGGAAAAGACCGGCACGTTCACCAACACCGACCGCCGCGTGCAGCTCGGGCGCAAAGCACTCGATCCGCCGGGCGACGCGCGCCAGGATCTGTGGATCATCCAGGAGATCGCGCGCCGCGTCGGCCTCGACTGGAACTACGCCGGCCCGGCGGACGTGTTCGCCGAGATTCGCCAGGCGATGCCCAGCCTCGCGGGCATCACGTGGGAACGGCTCGAGGCCGAGGGCTCATGCACGTATCCGCTCGAGCACGAAGGCGATCCCGGCGAACCGGTGATCTTCATCGAAGACTTCCCGCGCGCGGGCGGCCGCGGGCTGTTCGCGCCGGCCACGTACACGCACGCGGACGAGATGCCCGACAACGCGTACCCGTACATCTTCACCACGGGCCGGCAGCTGGAGCACTGGCACACCGGCTCGATGACGCGCCGCGCCAGCGTGCTCGACGCACTCGAACCCGATCCGGTGATCAGCGTGCATCCCGACGACCTCGCCAAGCTCGGCGTCGCGGCAGGCGATCCGATCACGCTCGAGTCGCGGCGCGGAACGCTGACGGGTTACGCGCGCGCGGACCGCGGCATGCAGCGCGGCACCCTGTTCATGCCGTTCGTCTACAACGAAGCGGCGGCGAACCTGCTCACCAACGACGCGATCGACCCGTTCGGCAAAATCCCGGAGTTCAAGTTCTGCGCCGTCAAGGTGCGCGCGGGCGAACGCGTAACCGCCGCGATCCTCTGACGTAGAAAAAAGAGGCCCGGCTCCCCGGGCCTCTTCGGCACTATTGGAAGAGTTTGGCCGCGTTCTGCAGCGTCACGATGACGCCCCACGTGAGCGGGATCCCCACCCAGACCCAGCCCATGATGACCTGCGGCGTATTCGCCTGGTCGTTCGCATTCTGTGCCATGTGCTATGCGCTCCTTACACCGTCACTTCGGCGAGGGTTGCCTTTGCGAAGTGCTCCTCGGCGACGGGTTTGATCATCAAGTTGCAGATGAAGCCGACGACGAGCAGCCCCGCCATGATGTAGATCACGACGGAGTATGCGTCGGCTTTTGCGACGCCGTGGTCGAGCTGGGACTGGCGAATGTAGTTCACCAGGACCGGCCCGGCGACGCCGGCCGCCGACCATGCGGTCAACAGCACGCCGTGGATCGCGCCGACCTGCTGCGTGCCGAACATGTCACGCAAGTACGCGGGGATGGTCGCGAAGCCGCCGCCGTACATGCTCAGGATGATCCCGTAACCGAGGATGAACAGCGCGATCGCGTGCCAGTGCCCGAACGTCGGGGTCAACGCATACAGCAGCGCGCCGAGCGCGAAGAAGATCATGTACGTGCGCTTGCGCCCGAGCGCGTCAGAGCTCGACGCCCAGAAGATGCGGCCGCCCATGTTGAACAAGCTCAGCAGCCCGACGAATCCGGCCGCCGCGGCGACCGTGACGCCGAACATCTCCTGGATCATGAGCGAGGCTTGTCCGAGCACGCCGATGCCTGCCGTGACGTTGAGGAAGAGGACGGCCCACAACAGCCAGAACTGCTGCGTCTTGACCGCTTCGGTCATGGCGAGGCTGCGCGTCGTCATCATGCGCGCCGCTGCCGCCTCGACGGTCGGCGGCGTGTAGCCCGCGGGCCGCCACCCTGGAGCCGGCAACCGCACCAGTAGCCAGCCGACGGTCATGTACACGAAGTAGATGACGGCCATCGTCATCATGGTCGGCGCGACGCCGTTCGATGTCGGCGAGCTGTAATGTTTCATCAGTGCGACCGCGAGCGGCGCTCCGATCAGCGCCCCGCCGCCGAAGCCCATGATGGCGGTGCCGGTCGCCAAGCCGGGGCGGTCCGGGAACCACTTGATCAGCGTCGAGACCGGCGAGATGTAGCCGATGCCGAGACCGCAGCCGCCGATCACACCGTAGCCCAGAAAGACGATCGGCAGATTGTGGATCGAGACGCCGAAGCCGGCTACGAGCAATCCGGCGCAGAACAGGACGGCCGCCGTGAACATCGCCCTGCGCGGCCCCACGCGTTCGACCCAGCGACCGAACACCGCAGCGGAGAGCCCAAGGAACACGATCGCGAGGCTGAAGATCCAGCCGAGGTCCGAGATCGACCAGTCTCCGGGCGTCGTGGAGATGGCCTTGACCGTCGCCGGAGGGCAAGCGTTTTGCGCCGCGCAGAGCAGTTGCGCCATCGGCTTGTTGAAGACGCTGAACGCATATGCTTGGCCGATGCACAAGTGGATGCAGAGCGCGGCGGGGGGCACGAGCCAGCGGCTGAAGCCGGGCCCCGCAATGGAATGAGAACGGTCGAGAAAGGCCGCCAAGACGTCGTCTCCTCTGCGCCCTTTCGCGGGCGCGGTCACTCCCAAGTGCGACTTTTGTACGGAGGTGCGCGCTCGGTGACCTGCGTCACCAACGGTTGTTCGGGCAGGAGTAGGGCCCATGACACGGCCCGAACCGCACGGCGGAATGAACGTCTTCATCGCGATTGCGGCGACTGCGGCCGGCGGCGCAGTCGGCGCCGTCTTTCGTCTCCTGGTCTCGACGTGGTTCGGAACGCGATTCGGGCCGGGCTTTCCGTGGGGCACGTTCGTGGTGAACGTCAGCGGGGCGTTTCTCGTGGGGGTCGTCCTGCAGCTTGCCGCGACGCGGCCCGGCTTCAGCCCGTATCTCCGGGTGTTCCTTGCAACCGGGATTCTTGGCGGCTACACGACCTTTTCCGCGTTCGCGTACGAGACGTACGGACTCGGGACTGCCGGCCTCACCACCCAGAGCCTGGCATATGCCGTAGGAAGCGTCGTCGCCGGGCTCGGCGCCGTGTACGCCGGGGTCACGCTCGTTCGCGCTGTGCACCCGTAAGCGGTTGGACCCGAATGGCTTGCGGGTAGCTTGACCTCGTGAGCTCGGACACCGGCTTCTTCACCGAC
>JALZBE010000267.1 GCA_030947665.1 Vulcanimicrobiota bacterium
GTCCGAAGCCGGTGCTGGTCCGCTTTGCGGCCCTAGCACTACGTCGAAAGGAACCATCATGGCTAAAAGAGTCGTCGGGAAGATCGGTCTCGCTCTTCCCGCCGGGAAGGCGACACCTGCGCCTCCCGTCGGTCCGGCGTTGGGCCCTTATTCGCTCAACATCATGGACTTCTGCAAGCAGTACAACGACCGGACGAAGGCCCAAGAAGGCTTCATCATCCCGGTCGAGATCACGGTCTTCGAAGACCGCACGTTCACGTTCATCACGAAGACGCCCCCGGCATCGTTTCTGATCAAGCGCGCGCTCGGGCTCGAGTCGGGATCCAAAGAGCCGAACCGCAACAAAGTCGGCAAGTTGACCCAGGCGCAAGTTCGCGAGATCGCCGAGGCCAAGAAGCCCGACCTCAACGCGAACGACGAAGCGGCCGCGATGAAGATCATCGCCGGCACCGCGCGCTCGATGGGCGTGGAGGTCGCGAACTGATGCGCAAGCACGGCAAACGGTTCCGCAACCTCGCGGCCGCGTTCGACGCGGAGAAGATGTACGATCCCGTCGAAGCGACGACGCTCGTGAAGAAGAACGCCACGGCGAAGTTCGACGAGACGGTCGAGATCCACATCAAGCTCGGCGTCGACCCGAAGAAATCCGATCAGAACGTGCGCGGCACGGTGAACCTGCCGCACGGTACGGGGCGCGTCGTGCGCGTGATTGCGTTCGCGCGCGGTGACGCCGCACGCGCGGCGCAAGAAGCAGGCGCCGACATCGTCGGTGAGGCCGATCTCATCGAGCGCGTGAAGGGCGGCTTCACCGAGTTCGACGTCGCCGTCGCGACGCCCGACATGATGCCGTCGATCGGTAAAGAGCTCGGCCGCATCCTCGCGCAGAAGATGCCCAACCCCAAGGCCGGCACCGTGTCGCCGAACATCGGCAACGCCGTGCGCGACATCAAAGCCGGTAAAGTGGAGTACCGCCTCGACAAGACGGGGATCGTGCACACCATCGTCGGCAAGGCGTCGTTCGAAGAGAAGGCGATCGTCGAGAACGTGGGTGTGCTGCTCGACGCGATCGTGCGCGCGAAGCCGTCCGCCGCGAAGGGCACGTACCTGCGCTCGATCACGCTGACGTCCACGATGGGCCCCGGCGTGAAGGTCGACCCGACTCGGGTTCGCGCGACGGCCAGCACCGCCTAACGGCCTGGCGGCGCACCTTTCGCCAAGCGTTCGGGTGACATCGATGAAGAGGCGGGGCGCGCGATGCGCTCCGTCTCTTTTTTCGCACGTTGGGAGGAAGCTGGGAGGCCGGTGGCAAGAGAAGTCTCGGATAGCTCGCCTCGCTCAACGGATTCGGGGGTCCCTCATGCGGCGTCTCATGTCAGCGCTCGCCGGCGCACTCTTCGTCACGACGCTCGTCGCCTGCAATGGCGGCACGAGCAGCGTGCCGCCCAAGCCAGGGGCGCGCGACCCGGAAGCATTCGTACCGCCGAACACGAGCGCCGCGCGCGGGACGCAGACGATGCGGCAGATCCACGTCCCGAAGGCCGCGGCGGACGCCCACGCGCGCCATACGCTCTCCACGAACGTTCTGAGCGATCCCGGCTTCGAGTCCGGCGGCTTCGCGTCGTGGGGGCAATGCGGCAACGTGAATGCGACGATGTCGACGATTCGCGCGCACACCGGCACGTACTCCGCGCGCGGCGGCTCGACCAATGCGACGTCGGGTGAGATCAACGGCGACGCCGGCGTGTGCCAGCAAGTGACGATCCCAACGAGTGGCGTGCTGACGTTCTGGTACTACGGGTTTTCGAACGAGAGCTCGGCGACGTACGCGTATCAGGAAGCCGAGCTGATGGATGCGAGCGGCGTCACCGTAAAAATGCTGTGGCAAGCCGTCGACGAGACAAACGCCTGGGTGCAAAAAACGTTCGACGTGTCGGCGTACGCCGGTCAGACGCTGTATTTGTACTTCGGCGTGCACGGCGACGGCTACAGCGGAACGTACACGATCCTCTACGTCGACGACGTCACGCTGAGCGGCGGAACGAGCACGCCGACGCCGACGCCGCGCCCCACCGCGACACCCGTCCCGACGGCGACGCCGACCCCGGGCGGCACGCCGACCCCCACGCCGAAGCCCACCGCCACGCCGACACCGGGGCCGACGCCCACCCCGAAACCCACCGCGACGCCGGTGCCGACGCCGACACCGAGCGCGACGCCGCCCGGCGGGCCGACGCCGATCCCGCTGCCGACCGGCGGCGGCGGCAGCGGATGCGGCATCTCGTGCGGCGTGGAGCGCTGGCACGTGAAGACGATGAGCGACACGTTCGCGTCGCAGGTGAACCGCAACGTGCAGATCGTCACGGTCGACACGCTGATCCACGCCGCGGTGCCGTCGGGATTGTCGTCGTCGTCGGACAACGTGCGCTTCTCGCCGTGGGAGCTGCAAGCGGTGCGCGTGCGCGGCACGATCGTCGGTTGGAAGACCGAGAGCGACAACGACTACCACGTCGTCATCTCCGACATGAACAATCCCAACGAGACGATGATCATCGAGCCGCCGTCGTCGTCGTGCTCGGGCGCGTGCCAGTCGGGCTACGGTGCGCTGTACCAGAGCGCGCGCAACGCGTTCGTGACCTGTCTGGGCAGCCCGCCGTCGTCGTTCACCGCGCCCGGCAAGACGGTCGTCGTCGACATCACCGGCGTGCCGATGTTCGACCTGCTGCACGGGCAGACCGGGGTGGCGCCGAACGGGATCGAGATCCACCCGGTGATGAGCGTCGCGTTCGTCTCCGGCTGTTGACGCGTTGAGGTTTCGCGCGCTCGCGCCGGTCGCGCTCTTGTGCGCGGCCGCCGCGTGCGCGAACCACAGTGACGACGCGTCGTCGCCGGCGGCGTCGCCCGTGTCGGCCTACGACGCCGCATTGCGGGCCAAAGGCGCGCAGCTCGCCGCGCAGGACCGTGCGAATACCGCGCGCCGCCGCGCCGAGGTCGCGCGCGTGGTGAGCGGGTCGGCGCGCGACGTCACGCCGGCCAATTCCATGAGCGAACGCTTCGTCGTGCACATCACCAACCGCGCGGCGCGCGCGCTGCGGCGCATCGACGGCGGCGTGATCGTCTACGGCGGCCGCGGGCTGCACCGGCTCGGTCTGGCGACCTTCACGGCGAACGTCGACGTGCCGCCGAAACGCAGCGCGAACGTGAACGTCGCGATCCCGCTGGCAGCATTTGCCGCGGAAGGCGCAGGTGCGCTCGCGCGCGCGAGCGGCACGCCCAAACGCGTCGAGCTCGAGCTGATCGGCTACCGGCTCGAATCGGGCGGCGACCAGCACGAGACGGACTAGTCCCGGCGCATCAGCTCCGCGGCCGCTCCGAGCGAGTCGACGATCGGCGTGCGCGCGGTGAGCCCGGCGATGCTGAGCAGGCGGATCATGCGCTGGTTGCGCGCGACGATCACGAGCTTGCCGTGGAGCGCGAGCGCGCGCGATTCGGCGCGGTACAGCTCGTCGATCGCCGTGGAGTCCACGTAGGTCAAGCGAGTGAGATCGACGATGACGCGCGGGTTCTCACGCACCTTCTGAAAAGCCAGGTGCACTTCGTGGCGCGTCGCAATGTCTTGCTCGCCGGCGAGTCGCACGATCGCCGGTGCCGATCGTTCTTCCACCCCGCGAACGAATTCGCCCGAGCGGCCGGTGTTACCGCCCAAGCGGCGGCCGTTACCGCTCGGTTGCCGGTTCCGCGGGGGCGCGCCGGACGCGCCGGCGCAGTCCCGTCCGGGCGAACCCGAGCTTCGCCGCCGACCGTTCGACGGGCGAGTCCGCCACCGTCTTGATCGCTGCCGCGGTCGCACCGCGCTCGTGCGCGATCGCGAGCCGCGCGGCGACCAGCGCCTGGTGAACGCCGCGGCGGCGAAACGCGGGGAGCACCGCGGCGCTGCAGAGCAACGCCGTGTCGCCGGAGACGCCGAGCGCCGCGGCGCCGACGTCGTCGCCATCGAGCGAAGCGATGACCAGGACGTGCGCCGCCGCCGCCGCCGTCTGCAGCGTTCGGAGCAGCACGGCGCGATCGGCGAGGTCGGGCGACTGCTCTTCGAAGGCGCGCGCCGCCAAGTCGGTCCACGCGCGCCGATTGCCGGTCGTCCGGACGGTAACGGCGCCCGACGGTTCCGGCGCGGCAACGGGACCCTCGAGGATCGCCAGGGTGCAGTCTTCTTCAGCGTAGCCGCGGTCGCGCAGCAGCGCGCCGTCGCGCGCGAGCACGTCGTCGTCGAGCTCGAAGCGCGCCGGGTGCTCACGAGCGGCATAGAATTCCTCGACGACCGTCAGATCGTCGTCGCGCAGCGCGCGTGTCGAACCGGCGCCCAGCGCGAAATCGAACCGCGTTCCCGTCACGAAGATGGCGTAGCCGCCCGCGACCGGGATCGCACCGTCACCGGCGGTCCCGGCGTCGACGTTCCGGTTGCGCAGGAACGCGGCCCAAAAGGCTGCGGCCCGGTCGGGGCCGGTCGGCGCGCCGCGGTTCATACGGCTTGGGTCACGCACCGAAGCCGTTCGGCCCTGCTTGCCTCATCGACGCCGATATGGTTCCGCAGCGAGCGAGCGCTGGTGCGACGTTCGTCGCACCCCCTTGACGTGGACCCGGCCGCGTCGTAAACTGACCGTTGGCTCCAATGACTGTAGGTCGACTCCACCGGGGGTCGGTAATGTGCGCTCCCACGAACGCACGCCTGCCGAGGACGCGTCCTTCGACAATAATTCAGGTCGGATTTCGTGCGCCTCGCCCCGTCGGCGGAGGCGTTTTTGTTTCCCCCGGAGAGCATTTTGCCGACCGCGAAAAAAGAAGCGACGATCGAGGAGCTCCGCGAGAAGATCGCGGGCGCGAAGAACTTGTTCTTCACGAACTACCAGGGCCTCACCGTCGAAGAGATCTCGAAGCTCCGCAACGAGCTTCGCAAAGACGGCAGCACGTACGGCGTCGTCAAGAACACGCTGTTCAAGCGCGCGGCGAGCGACGAGCTCGCGTCGCAACTCGATGC
>JALZBE010000268.1 GCA_030947665.1 Vulcanimicrobiota bacterium
GGCACCGCGCGCCGGCAAATCGTCTTCCCGTGCCGCCGCAGCACGAGGTACGCGCGCGTACGTCTGTCCCACCGCCTCGGCACCGTACCGCTCCAGCACGCGCAACCCGTTGGAATCGACGCTCGCCACTGCAGCGATTCCGCTGAACAGCAAGATTCGGTCGACCCCGGGCGCACCGATCGACGGATACCGCGCGAGCAGCTTCTTCGCGCGCGCGAGCGGCAACCGGCGCAGCGCCGCCAGCAGATCGCCGTCAGCTTCGTCGAGCGTGATCTCGGCGATCGCGCACCATCAGGTAGCCGGCGTTCTCGTGCAGCACGATCGCGTACGGATCGCTCGCCCCCGGCGGCGGTTCACCGCACGCACGCGCGAGCGCTCGTACTGGCGCCGCGACGTCGGCCACGGCGCCGCGTCACCTCGGCGACGGTGATGGTGCGGGCCGCATCGGCATCGAACTGCGCTGGAAGAGGACCGCCAACAACGAGGGCGCTTCGGTGTATCCGGCCGGCACGGCGAAGCGGTCGAGGGGCGGGGCCGTACGCGTCAAATCGTCGACCGCGTACGACAGCTTCGCGCTCACCGGAGCCATGCCCGGCTCGACCGACACGTCGAGCGTCATAGGAAATACCGCGAACTCGTCGGCCAATTGCGTCGTCGCCATCACGTGCGACGGTGCTTTGTCGACCTTGCGCTGTACTTGCAGATCGAACGCGAGACCGGTGGTCGGCAGACCGCTGGTCGTCGCGTGTCCGGTCATCTTTACCGTCAGCGAGAGCACGTCTAGATCGGCGAACGGCGACTTTCCGCGCATCATCGGTCGCGGCGGCCCCGGCGACGCCGACGGGCGCGGCGATGCGCTCGGCCGCGGCGACGCGCTCACCAGGGAGCGCGGCAGAAACGGCTGCACGCGGTACTGCTTTGTCGTGTCGTTCCACACGGTGAGCGTGTTCGCACTGCGGTCGAGCACCGCGGTGACGGTGAGCGGCGGGATCGGAATGGTGTCGCTCTTCACCGACAGGATGTCGATGCGCGTCAGGTTCGTGCGCTGCGCGACCCCCAGCTGCAGCGATCCGGTGAACGTGTTTCCCTGGGTGACGACCGTGACGTTCGCGTGCGCGTTCGCCGAGAACGCGACCGGGGTCGGCATGGGGCTCGGGCTCGGTTTCGGCGTCTGCGCGCCGGCGGCGTGCGCCAGCGCGACAGCCGCGGCAATCGCGCCCGCCGGTATCCCTAGACGGCGTCCAATGGCTCCGAACATGGTCACCCTCCCTTTACCGCTGGCTTTGCGCCGTATCAGCACCCGTGTCCCGCCTGAATCTCGACCAAGCTGTTCGCGCGGAATACAAAGTTCTCGAACCACTCGCAACTGGCCCATTTGGAACGGTGATCGCGGTAGTACGACAACAAACGCAAACCACGCGTCGTCGTGGACGGGTACAGGTGCGCCCACCCATGCGCGCGACGGACCGCGCTCGGCGATGCGCCTAGCCCAATCCCACGCCGGCTGCGAAGGGCGCCGAGATTCGCCGTCGTCACGGCTCGCGGCGGCGGCGCAGCCCGCGCGAGCACGGTCTCCTGCCAGCCGCAACAGCTTTGTTGGTAGAGCGCGACGCGCCGGACGGGGTCGTACACGGCCAGCACGCGCGGCGCTGTCTTACCGTACCAGAAAGGCGTTCCATCGCGCGGCACGATGAACAGATCGCCCCAACCCAGCGCGCCGACCGCCGCACGGCGGCGGTGCCACGGCTCGAAGAGGTCTTCGCCGCGCGGCAGCCAGGTGCCCAGCGCTTCGTTGCGCAGTCTCAAGAATATCGTGTTCGCATCGACGCCCGACGACGCGTGCGGGCGGGGCGGGACGGGCGCGCTTCGCGCGTCAATTGGAAGAACGATGAGAACGGCGCTCGCGAGCACCGCCAACGCACGCCATCTTTTCGGACGAGAGTTTCTATGCGCTAGCATGATGTGTACCTAGAATGTCAGCATCGTCAAGTAGTACGATTTCCATTTTTGCATGAATCATTTGTGGATTTGCACAGGCCCGTGAGGAAGATGAGACGCCTCAAGGACGCACCTCGATCCTTCCCCGAATATATATGCATTGGGCCGGGCAAGTTAGCTATGTTGAATACCGCGGCCGTCACCGAATTTGCAGTTCGCGAGCGCTTGCAATTACCCGAGCTCGGGATGCAAGGATGTCAACCGATAGAAACGTTACGCGTGCATTGTCAGCTGCCATGCGAGCGGCCTCCGCCGTCGTCTCAACGCGCATCACCTGCACGAAGGTTACGTCTCCTACGATCGCTAGCGGAACGCCTATGATTGACGCCGGGTCGGCGGTCAGTGTAAGCGCGTCCACCTACACTCCGAGATACGCCTTCTTCACCTGCGGGTCGTCCAGCAGTTGTGCCGACGGGCCACTCAATGTGACGCGGCCGGTTTCGAGAACGTACGCGCGGGTGCTCACCTCGAGCGCGGTCTGCACGTCCTGCTCCACGATGAGTATCGACACGCCGGTTCGGTGGATCTGCGCCAGCAACTCGATGAGATGATCCACGAGCACCGGCGCGAGGCCCAGCGACATCTCGTCGATCAGCAGCATCTGCGGGCGCGCCATGAGCGCGCGCGCAATCGCGACCTGCTGCTGCTCGCCGCCTGACAGCCGGCCGGCGAGAAAATCATACCGCTCGCGCAGCCGCGGTAGCAGGCCGAGGATGCGCTCGAGATCCGCGTCCACCTCGCGGTCGGTGCGCAGGTATGCGCCCATGCGCAAGTTGTCTTCGACGGACAGCGAGCCGAACAGCCGCCGTCCTTGCGGCACTTGCAGCACGCCCGCCTTCACGACGCGATCCGGCTCGAGCCCGGTTAGGCGCGTATCGCCGTAGCTGACGCTGCCGCCCCACGTCTTCACCACCGCGCTGATCGCGCCGAGCAGCGTCGACTTGCCGGCGCCGTTCGAACCGATCAGCGCGACGATCTCGCCCGGCTCGATTCGCATCGACACGTCCCACAGCACTTGCGTGTCGCCATAGCCCGCGCTCACGCTGTCGATCACGAGCGCGCTGGTCGTCGCTGCGGGCGCGGTCGCCGACGGCGTCTCCGCGGCGCTCACGACGTCGCCTTGGGCGGCTGTATGCGCGCCGCCTCCTCGCGTTCCGCCTCGATGATCTTGAGCTGCTCCTGGCGCTTCACCCAGCGCGAGCCAAGATACGCCTCGATCACCTGCGGCGACGCGAGCACCGTGCTCGGCGCGCCCTGCGCGATCTTCTTCCCTTCGGCCAAGACGACGATCGTCGTCGAGATCGACACGATGGCCTTCATCAGATGTTCAACGACGATCAGCGTCACGCCGCGCCGGTTCACGTCGCGCAGCAATTCCAGCGCCTCGTCGACCTCGGTCGCGTTGAGCCCGGCCATCACTTCGTCGAGCAGCAGCACGTCGGGGTCGAGGGCCAGCGCTTTCGCGACCTCCAGCCGCTTGCGATCCGGGATGGTGAGCTCCGATGCCGGCCGGTCCGCCACGCGTGCCAGTCCGACGATCTCGAGCAGTTCCTGTGCGCGTTCGAACGACGCGCGCGTCGAGCGCTTCGCACCGTTGCGGCCGTACATCGCGCCGACCGCGACGTTCTCGCGCACGCTCAAACTCGCGAACGGCTTCACGATCTGAAACGTCCGTGCGATCCCAAGATGGCACACGTCGTGCGCCATCACGTCAGCGATGCGCTTACCGCCGTACCGTACCGCGCCCGTCGTCGGCTTGTAGACGCCGCTGATCACGTTCATCAGCGTCGTCTTGCCGGAACCGTTCGGTCCGATGAGCCCCACGACGCTGCCGCGCTCCACGTCGAAGCTCACCTCGGACAGCGCCCACAGCCCGCCAAAGCGCATCCCAACATCGGTGATCCGCAGCGAAACCTCGTGCGCGGGCGCAGCGGAAGGCGCGGGGCCAGCCTGCGTGCTCATGCCTTGTACGCCTGCAGGCTCTTGATCCACGTGCCCACGCCGCCGCGCAGCCCGATCAACCACACCAGCCCGCGCGGCAGCAGCAGCACCACGAGCACGATTACCGCGCCGAAGAACAGCGAGTGCAGCTTGAGGAACGTGTGCCCGAGCGTCTCGTTCACGGCCGAGAGGATCAGCGCGCCGACGAAGGGCCCCGCGACGGTTCCCGTACCGCCCAGGATCGTCATGACGATCGGGTACACGTTGAAATCTTCGGCGAACGCGATCGACGGATCGACGAACCCGTTTCCGCGCGCGTACACCGCGCCGGCCGCGCCGGCGATGGCGGCGCTGATCGCCCATGCGATGATCTTGTATTTCGTCGCCGAGATGCCGAGCACGGCGGCGGCGTCCTCGTTCTCGCGAATCGCGACGAACGCGTAGCCCAGCTTCGAGCGCGCGATGAGGTACGTGATCCCGATGGCCGACGCGGCGACGAGCCACGCGGCGTAATAGTAGATCGAGAAATGCGCCTCGTCGACTTGCTTGAGCGCAAGGCCGCCCGTGCCGCCGAACACGTCGAGGTTTCCGACGATGTCGGTCACCGCGAGCGCCGTGCCGAGCGTCGCGATCCCGAAATAATGCCCCTTGAGCCGCAGCACCGGAAAGCCGACGATCGCCGCGAAGGCCGCGTTGACCACGACCGCGAGGCCGACGTCCGCGAACAGGTTGTCGATGCCGCGCGCGCTGAGCAGCGCCGCGCAATACGTCCCCAGCCCGAAGAACACCATGTTGCCGAACGAGACGTAGCCCGTGTAGCCGCCGATGATGTTCCAGCCGTACGCGAGCGCGACGAACACCAGCGTCGTGCGGAACAGCGTCTGATACCCGGGCAACACTGCCGGTACGAGCAGCAGCAGCACCATCAACCCGAGCGCGATGAACAGCGCGGTCCGGTTCCCGGCGATCCCACCCAGCCCGATCTTGCGCAGCGCAGTGCTCACGCGGTCTGGCGCCCCATGATCCCTGTAGGCCGCACGATGAGCACGATCAGCAGCACCACC
>JALZBE010000269.1 GCA_030947665.1 Vulcanimicrobiota bacterium
CCATCAATGCGCGTACGGCGCTGCTCGCGAAGGAAGTCTACGTGCCGCCATGCGACGTGCGCGGCCAGGCCGCAGTCCTGCGCGCACTGCAAAACAAGCCGGCCATCCTGCGATCGCTCGTCGCGCGGTACGCTTCCGGATGAGCCCGCGAACGCCGTACATACCGAGGGGAGGGAGGGCGTTCCGCATGCGGACGCCCTCGGTCCAGCTCGGCCCATTTCCGCTACGCGGCGACCACCGCCGCGACGAACTGAGGGACGGGCTACCAAGGCGTCTCCGGCACCGGGTCAATGAGCCCCATGCCGCTTCGGACCGCCATCAGGAGAGAACCGAGCAGCTTCTCGACGCGCGTCGCGAGGAACGCGAACCCGCCGTCGCAGTTCGCGCCGTTGTGCGCCGCAGAGCGAACGTACGGCATCAGGTCCACCAGCAGGTCCATCGTCTCGTAGACGATACCCTCGTCCACGCCTGCACCCGTGCTCCAAGAACATCCGCGATGAGTTATCGCAACAGGCCGCACGCCGTTCTCGCCGAAGCGAAGTGCAATGGGTGCGACAAAACGTAACGGCCTGAATAGGTGGATGCTGGCAATCTTCGTGGCCGTGAGCGTAGTCGGGGCGATTATTCTCGGCGCTGTAACGTACAGGCTGTCCACGAACATTTCGCTTGCAGTCATTGCTGGGCTGGCCGCCGGAGTCAGCTACATCGTCGCATCCCTGACAGCGCTCGAAGTGTACTACGACGTCGACACCGCCAGGCAAAATCGCACGCCCGAAAGCCCCGCTCTCACGACGAAGAAATGGCGTGCGCGAATCGTCCTTTACGCAAACGTGGCGGCATTCGCGCTCGCGGCGTACAAACTGATCGTCCCCTGAGCGCACCGAAAACTAGTGTCGGCAATCACGCCGCGGCGAAGGCCGGTAATCTCGTGACGCACGGTGCTGGCGTCGTGACTGCGACCTGATCACACCACCGGCGTATCCCTAATCGAGATCCGCTGGCGCGCTTCTCGGCATCGCCGCAGCGACGGTGGTGCTACAAGCCGAGCCGGACCGATCGTGTTAGCCTTCCTGCTGGCCGGAATAGTGATCGGATACGTCGTCGCGGTCGCGGGAGCGTTCATGTTGCATCGGCTGGCGCCGCCGCGAGGGCGAACGTCGCCGTAGGCAGTTTCGCCGACCGAACTCGATGAAGCCGACGCGCCCCTATACGTGTTGTCGCGTCCGTGCCATCCGCGCTCGAATCCGCCTTCGGCCCCGGCGACGTCGTCGAGGTCTACACTTCCCAGAAGAGCCACGTCATCGAGACGCTGGTCGCCGGGAAGACGCACGTCCAGAAATGGGCGGACACCGCCGCGTACAACCTGCCCCAACAATTCGCCCGCCACAGCCATAAGCGCGCGTACCGGTGGATGGAACGCGAATACGCGCAGCGGATGCACGCGCCAGCCGGAGCCCCGATCTGGGTCGGGTTCGATCTCGCCCGCACGGTGAGACATCGGAAGGACGGCGACACGGTGCTGGTCCTCTGCGTGCCGCGCTCCGAACTGCTGCTCTCGATGTACGAACCCTGGTGGCAGAGCGTCCTCGAAGGATGGTGCGCCGACCATGACGAGCATTGGGGGCTGCACTTCCATTGGCCGTGCCGCTGCACCGGCCGCCGCCGTCGCGAGACGTGGAAAACGATCTTCGATCTCGCGGGGTCACCGACGGAATGGCAGGGCGTCCTCGACCGCATCGAGCCGGGGTGGGTCGTCAAGGCATACGCGCCGGGCAAGGACGTCCCCGAAGCGATGGCGCTCTCGCCCGATTGACGCGACGGCGCTCGAATCGGCGCCATAAACATCATCTCACGACAAGACCGCGAGGCTCAGATCGCGGCCGATCCGATGCGACGATCAGTTGCGCGACGCGTACGCTTTCGCCAATGCCGCGCGTTCCGCAGGCGCCATGGGACGGAGCCGCGCGACGTCCGCGCGCGATTCCGGCCGAACCACGTCCCACAACGCCTGCGCGAACGCGAACCCCGCGGCGCCGATGCCGCGCATCTACAAGCCGCAGACCACGCCGCGCGGCAGATGCGCGCGCACCGTGAAAGGGTCCTGGGAAATCGGTCGATCGACGTTGTTGACGGTCCAAGGCGGCGGCAACATCAAGCCGATCGCCCGCCCTTGGCGACGAATCAAATCCGCAACGTGCAGAGCGTCGGAGGACGCCTTCACGTTCGCGTACACGCGCCTGAACGCGCCGTCGTACGCCACGACGAGCTGCTCTCGCTCGCGAGCGCGGCCGACCGGCGCGCAACGCGGATCGGGATAGGTCTCGCCATAGAAACGCGCCTGGTCGCGCGCACCGAGCGCGCTGCGCCACGCGTTGAACACGAGGGAGTCGGCGTCGCGCGCCCGCGACGCGTCGTCGGGACACGGCATGACGGCATACTGCGCGAGGCGGTAATCAGCGGCTCGAGACTCCGCGAGCGTCGCGGGCGGGTTCTGCTCAACCCCGCGGTACACCGGGCGGGCCTCGTTCGCCGCGCTCCGCCCGCAGTCGGCCTGCGCCGCGCGACCCGAAAGCACCAGACCCGCGGCGACCACGCCCATCGCGACCAACGTCCGAACACCCGTATGAGACAGCTTCATCCGCCCTCCGTACGTCGCGGAGACGCCGCCGCTCCTGCGGCGCAAGCGGAAGCACGGCGAGTCGATCGGCCGTGCCCCACACCCCTCCGCACGTTACCTCGGAGGCCACCATGATACCCGGAAAGCCGGAAGCCGCCGGGGCGTCCCGGCCCGGCGGCTTCCCTCACGGATGGGATTCGAGTCACCCGTGTCCGACGTCCAGCCGGGGAAAATCCGTTCGCCCACACCCGACGCCAAATTAGACGTCGGCAATCCGGCGCAACGCGCGCACGCATCCGCCCACGCGGATCTCCGGCGACTGCGCGAACGAATACATCGCACGACGGCTACGCCGGCCGGAGCGGTACCCTGCCGGAGTACCGTCGCCTCCCGGGGTCGAGTCGAGCGGGCTTGCGGCGCGGCGTATCCGCAACCGTGGGCCTCGACGCGAACAGCGCTTCGAGTATCTCGTACAGCGCCGGGTCAACGAGCTTCAGCCGCGCGCGCGAGACGCGAGGCCACGGACTGCGTTCGTCGTTGACCTCCGCCATCGCGCGCATGCCCTCGGCGAAATACTCGGTCAACGCGGTCGCCGCGTAGCGGACGACGGTCCTCCTCGCGGCGCGCGCGGCGCGGTACGCCCGCCGTATTCCGGGATGATCGTGGCTCAGGTACGAGCCGCCGCCTAGCGCCAAGTCCAGCGCGTGCGCGTATTCGTGCGCGACGATCACCGGGGACGGCGCGCGGACGTACAGCGTGCGCTCGTGCGACACGAAGAGCCCCGCGAGCCGGACGTCCGGATCCGAGAAGCCCTGCGCGCGCAGCGCCGGCGAGTAGTCGGGATAGTCCTGGAACGGCCCGATCAGCGCGACGCGGATCCGCGCGGCGTCCGCGGCGGCGCGGAGATGCGGCGGATACCGCTCGATCGTCGCGAGGATGGCGGGCACGCGATGCCGGTCCATCTTCAACGCCAGCACGCCGCGGTACAGGACCGGCACGGGATCCGGCTCGACGCCGCGATCGCCGTCGAAGGGCGCATTCGTCGGTTCGGTCATCGCGGTTCCGCCTGCGGGAGATGGCGGATGCGGTTCTCGACGCGGACCAGACGCTCGCGCATGCGCGTGAAGCGCCGCTCCATCTCGTCCCAGCGGTCGCGCGTGTCGACCGAGATGACGTACGGCTTGCCTAAGACCTTCGGATCGTCGCGGCCGTCGCCGTCGCCGAACGCGAGATAGGCCGGCGTCACGCCGAGCGCCTCGGCGAGCCGCACTCCCACCCGCAGGCTCGCGGCGTGCGTCTGCCCGGACTCCATCTGCCGTATCGCGCCCTCCGTCACGCCGACGAGGCTCGCGAGCGTGTTGGGCGTGACGTTGCGCGCCTCGCGCAAGCGCCGCAAGCGCACGCGGAACGATTCAGAACGATTCGGATCGTCGGACGCGCAGGCGTCGTCCGTCGCGGCGTCGTCGATCACGGCGCGTCCTCCCGCTCGTCGCGGTCCACGGCTTCGCGCGCGTCGCGCAACGCCCGCCGCTCGCTCTCGTCCACGCGCTTTCGCAGACGATTTTGCGCCTCCGACGCCGCGGCGGCCAAGTCGCCGGCGACGTGCGGGCGGCGCTCCATCGCCATCGTCATCAGGTCGATCCAGCCGAACGGGACGTCGTTCGCCAGCCGCGCGGCGATGAACGCGCGGCGGATCGCGCCCTCGTACTCGTTCTGGGCGTCGCGCGACCAGTCGACTTCGGTCGCGTCGCGCACGATGGACGCGGCCTGACCGACCGGATCGGTCGCGGCATCCGCACGTTTCGGGGGCCGGCCTTCGATCGCGTCGAGCAGATCGCGGAACGACGCGTCGTCGTCCCGGTCCAGGAAGCGCGCGAGCGTGGAACGCGCCACGTCGGCATGCAGCACGAACGCGAGAACGTCCCGCGACGGGCGGCGATTGCGTTCGCGCGCGGCGCGCATCTTGCGCGCCAGCAGGTCGAGCCGCACCGACTCGCGCGCGAGGTCGGTCGACCGGTTGAGAAGCTCGCGTTCGATCACGCGAGCAAGGGCGGTGTGTTTCTTATCCATCGGCGCACGCTGACGAACAGGCCACGCCGCGTCTGCCGCACGCCCGGAGCATGGGCGAAACCGCGCGCGATGATCCCGGCGCACTAACGCGCACTCGCGTCACCACGGAATCTCGGGCGTCTCGTCGACGATTCCCATGCGGCTACGGACCGTCATCAGCATTGAGGAGAGCAACTTCTCGATCCGCGACACCAGGAACGCGAAGCCGCCGTCGCACTCGACGCCAACCACGCTTGCGCTCCGCATGTACGGCATGAGGTCGACTAGCAGCCCCATCGCCTCGTAGACGATCCCCTCGTCCACGTCGCC
>JALZBE010000270.1 GCA_030947665.1 Vulcanimicrobiota bacterium
GGCGGGTGCTGCTGCAGCGGCGGCCGCGGGTGCCGCTTGCGCGACGCGCGGCGCCTGCGAGACGGGTTGCGTCAGGTCGAGCTTTTCGCCGACGGTGGGTCGGCGCGATCCATCGCTCGGGGCGCGCAGCGCGAGGCGCAGCGTCGCGTTGAGGTCGACGAGCGTCAACAACTTCGCTTGATCGGGCGTCACGGCGAGCGACGCGGTCTGGAAGCCGGACTCAGGCGCCGGCGTCGCACCTTGCGGCGTCTCGAGTGCGGTTCCCATCGCGAGCACCGCGACGTCGCGCAGGATCGTCGCAGCCTTCGGCAGCGTGTTCGCGCGCGGCGGCGTCACGGCGATGACGTCGACGTGGTCGCCGGGCTGGATGAGGTTGCCGACGCCCTTTACGCGGTCGAGCGGGATCGCCACCGCGCGCATGCCGCGCGGGACGCGCATGACCAGCGTCGCGGCCGCGACCGTGGTGATCTTCGAGGTCGAGATGCTGCCGCCGGCGGGCACGGACACCGCCGCGATGCGTCCGACGACGCCCGTCGGATCGGCGATCGAATCGGGCTCGATGGCGTCGCCCGGGCGCATCACGGTCGTCAGCATGTCGGCTTTGATCGGGATGTGCGCGACGATGTCGCGGGCGGCGATCACGACGCGGCGGGGAGCGACGACCGAGCTCTGGTGTCGGCCGACCGACGTCAGATAGTTGAAGGTCAGCAAGCCGGTCCCCATTGCCAGGACCGCCGCGATCAGAAGGGTCGTTGTACGGCGGTCTAGCCGTGGACGAGCTGCAACCATGGTGCGATGGTCTCCGAGGCGAGGAGGTAGAGGGCGCCGGTCAGGATCGCGAGCGCGTACGGCAGTTTGCGGCGCTCGGGTTCGAGGATGACGCCGCGGCCGAGGCTCCCGACGTACGCGGCCGTTGCGAGCTGCATCATTGCGAAGTGCAGCCGGCGCGCGCGCGCGAGTTCGATGAGGGCCAGGACGCCGCCGGCGACCGAGGTGATCAAGAGCAGGGATACGAGTCCGGGCCAACCGGCGCACACGGCGCCGGCCGCGATGAGCTTGACGTCACCGCCGCCGATCCATCCGCGCGAGAACGGCACGGTATAGACGACGAGCAGTGCAACGTACGTGGCCAGCATGACGGCGAACGCGAGCGCGCCGTGCGTGATGCTCAGACCCAGCGCGCAGGCGGCGAGTCCGAACGTGAGAACGTTCGAGATTCGCCGTCGCGCGAGGTCCGTGTACGCTGCTGCCAGCGAGACACCGACCAGCATGATCGTTGCGATCAGGGCCGTGCTCGCCACGACGGTTTACTTTCCGACGCCGCCGTTGGCGGTATCGACGTTGGTTTTGACCGTCGTGAAGAGGGTGTTGATGCTGGCGCCGAGTTTGCCGATGATCACGATCGCGACGCCGGCGATGAGGGCGACGACGAGGGAGTATTCAACCAGGGTTGCGCCGTCGTCGTTGCGGAGCATGGAGCGAAACGCGTTGAGCACGAGACGAGTCCTTTCGTAGACGTGGCTTTTTGGGGCTGGTGTGGGGTGAACGATGACGCGCGGCGTCAGGGGGGTGGCTGGAGCGCGGGAAGGATCCCGGTGAAGATGCCCGCGACGTCCTTCCCGATCGCCGTGAGAACGACGATCGCGACTGCGGCGATCAGCATGACGACGAGTGAGTACTCGACGAGCGTGGCACCGCGTTCGTCTCCTGCAAGTCTCCGGCTGGATTTGAACACACGATACGTCCGGTTATTGCGGGAGCTTGTCGAGGGGTGACGTCACCGCCGGGCTCGTCGCCTTGAGGACGACGCGCGCGCTCGATGATTTCACCCCGGTTACCGAGGTCACGGTCGCGATCACGACCGTATCTCGGGGCGGGGCCGATGAGATTCCGATGTCGGCCTCGTACGAGCCGTCCGGCTTGACGCGCGTCGCGACGCGGGAGAGCACGACGACCGGAAGGTCGCGCGAGATCTCGCCCGTGAGCGTGATGAGCACCGGTGCGTCAGCCGGGCCGCGACCGCTTACCGCGATCGCGTCCCGGCCGGCGACCTGCCGGGCCTCCACGGAAAGGCTTCCGGTTACCGCCGCCGTTTGCGTGGGCGGTGCGAATGGCGGCGGTGGTACCGGAAACGCTTGCGCGAGCCGTCGCAGGTTCGCTGCGACGGCCGGACTGACGACAAGATCCGTCCCGTCGTAGTACGGAGCGCGGTCGGCCGAGATGACGCGGTCGCCGATGCGGTAGAGCTTTTGGCCCGCGCGCAAGACGACGACCACACCCGGCCGGCTGAGCGAGACTGCACCTTCACTCGCGAGCCACGCATACGCATACCCGCTCTCGGCGGCGATCCGCGCGAGCGGAATCGACTGTTCCGCCGCGACCGCAGGTGCGGCGACGGCAGCGATGAGCGTGAGTGCGAAAGCGAGACGAACGGGTGACATGCAGACTCCTCGGTGGTTCGGCTTCTGGAGTCTATCCCGCCGGGAGGCGGATGTGAACATGCTCACTTGAATCTTGGCTGTACGTCTGCCCCGCGTCGACGCGTTAACGCGCGCAGCCATGTCATACTGCACTCGATGTATGAGCTCAGACACGGCGCGCTTGCGCTCGCAGCCGCTACCGTAACTGCCTGTCTCTGTCCGGCCCAGGCTGCGTTCGCGCAAACGCGCCTCATCTCGCTGTCGGTCGGATCTTCCTCGATCGTGCCGGCGCCCGGCATGACGCGCGTCGCCGTCGGTGACGGGAGCGTCGCCGGCATCGTGCCGACCGGGAACCAGCTCGTCATCAACGGGAAGGCGCCGGGTCGCACGACGGTCGCGATCTGGACGCGCTCCGATCGCACGGACTACGAAGTCGTCGTGACCGAGCCGGGCCTGGACTCCGTCGAGCAGATCATCCGGCAGAGCCTCAACGTCCCCGGACTGGTCGTGTCGCAATCGCCGGGCTCGATCTTCGTGACCGGCAACGTCGCGAACACGACACAGCAGCAGCATGTAAATGAAGTGCTGGGCCGCTTCGATGGTTTCGCGAAAGACAAGAAGGTCTCCATCGTCAACGCGGTAACGATCGCGAACCCGCTGGGCGACCTCAACCGCGCGATGTCGGCCGATGCGGGCCTGTCCCGCTTGCACGTCGAGTCCGATGGTAAAGGAAACCTCGTCGTCAGCGGCACCGTTCACGACCGCGCTCAGGCGGAAGCCGCGCTTGGCCGCGTGCGGAGCGTCGCGGGCACGGCGCTCGCATCTGACGGTAAGATCATCGATCGTATCGCCACGGAGACGACCACCCAGATCGCGATCAAGGTGAACATCCTCGAGATCGACCGTACCGGGCTGCAGCAGCTCGGCATCCGGCTCCAGGGTGCGAACCCGTCGCCCAACAATCCGGGCGTGTTCGACATCGTCAACCCGAGCTTCGTCGCGATCGAAGGCGGCGGCTCATCGAATGCGGGCCGTGCGCTGAACCTGTCGCCGTTCTTCCGCCTGACGCGACTCGCGCCTACGCTGGACCTCATCATCAACAGCGGGCATGCCCGCGTACTGAGCGCGCCGGATTTGGTGACGTCGCCGGGCCAAGCGGCATCGTTCCTGGTCGGCGGAGAGGTCCCGTACGCCTACTCGACCGGCCTTGGCAACACGTCGATCGTGTTCAAGGAATACGGCGTGAAGCTCGACATGACGCCGACGCTGCTGGCGGACGGCACGGTGGAGACGAAGATCGCGCCTGAAGTGTCCGACCTGGACTTCCAGTCGGGCATCACGACGCAAGGCTTCGTCATCCCGGCGCTCAAGACGAGCAAGCTCAAAACGGACGTCATCACGCACGACGGCGACAGCGTCGTGATGGGCGGCCTGTTGCGTCGCATCGAGCAGAAGAACATTCAGAAGATCCCGGGCTTGGGCGACCTGCCGATCCTCGGCAAGCTGTTCCGCTCGACGCAGTACCGCACGAGCGAGACGGACGTCGTCTTCGTAATGACGCCGGACGTGATCGTGCGGTGAGGCCCACCGTGATCTTGCGGCGGCTGCTCGCCGACGAAAGCGGCGGCGCGCTCGTCGAATACGCGCTGGTCATGGCATTGCTGTCGATGTCGGCGCTCGGGGTGCTCGCGGCATTCGGCCAAAGCGCCACCGACAGCCTCGACGCCTCCGCGACCGCGTTGCAATACTCCAGCGAGCACGTCCCAGGGGACCCGCCGTGAACCGTGGTGAGCGGGGCGCCGCGCTGCCGGAAACAGCGCTCGTCCTCACGTTGATGCTGTCGCTGATCGTCGGAGCGCTGCGCATCGCGCTGGTCGGCTACCAGCAGGTTGCCGCCGACGGCGCCGCGTTCTACCACGCGCACCAGACCGGTATTCAAGGGACGTATCCGGACAACGCGCAGAACCTCGATCCCGACGCCGCTACGCAAAAGGCGTTCGGGCAGTCGCAGACCGGAACGATCGCGAGCAAGACGTACATGCCGCCCAAGGCGGACGTCAGCACGGAATACGGTTTCGACGTGACGGACAACCGGCACGGCGGCGTCTCGCTGATCCAGCCGCTTCAGACGATCTCGACGGTGTCGCACTCGGCGCCGGCGCTGCTCGTGTTCGGTGACGCCGGCAGCGTGCTGACGGTGACGGGCGTCGGCATCGAACCCACGTTCCGCGAGACGGGCACGCACGGCAATATCGACGGCAACGCCTTCAACTCGAGCGCGTCGTTCAACGGCGCGGCCGACTACTTCTCGCAGGGCGAGAACACCCCGCCGTATTTCGGCGGCTTCCACTACATGCGGTTCTGCGACGTGCCCGACGACCCGTTGACATCGTGGACCGGCTGCCCGGTGACGGTAAGCTATCTCGCGCTGGGCCTGGCGGAATATCTCGACAAAGACAACTGGACGCGCACGCCCAACGGCGTCGCGCCGCTCAACGCCGCCGTGTTCTGGGAGACGCTGTACCACCAAAACGTGTACGCGCAGCTTTCGAA
>JALZBE010000271.1 GCA_030947665.1 Vulcanimicrobiota bacterium
ACAGGTACGGCGCCAGCATCCCGGCACCGGCCCACGACGCGGCACGCGCCGGCTCGTCGCGGTCGTACACCCTCACGGAGACATCGCGCTTTGCCAGCTCGTACGCGATGCCCAAACCGATCAGCCCCGCGCCGACGACGATGACGTCAGGCATGATCGTCACCGGCTACATGCCGGTGTACACCGGACCTTCGCCGCCTTGGGGTGGGACCCACGTGATGATCTGGTACGGGTCCATGATGTCGCAGGTTTTGCAGTGGACGCAGTTCGAGAAGTTGATCTGAAGGCGGCCTTCAGCCGGTGCGCTGCCCTTCTTCGTAAAGTGCGGTTCGTACACCTGAGCGGGGCAGAAGTACTGGCACGGGTTGCCGTACTCGACGGTGCACTTTTCCGCGCAGATGTTGGTGTCGGACACGTGCAGGTGCGCCGGCTGGTCCTCGTCGTGCATCGAGCCGCTCTTGAAGACGTCGGTCACCTTGTCGAACGTCAGCTTGCCGTCGGGGACGACGCGTTTGGTCACCTGCGTCGGCGTGAGCTCCGACAGCTTCTTCATCCGCGCGTAGCCGTGCTCGCCCGCGAGCTTGTCCTTGATGCCGAAGCCCTTGCCGCCGCTCATCAGGCTGAGCTGCGCGTTCATCAAGCCGCCCCACATCCCGCTGCTGAACCCTTGATGGAAGTTGCGCGCGGCGTGCAGTTCCTTGCGCGCCCACGAGTCCGTGAACTTCGTCTCGTACGCGCTTAGCTTGTTGGAGGACGTGTCGTCGGCTTGCACCGCGTCGAAGATCGCTTCGGCCGCCATCATCCCGGATTTCATCGCGAGGTGGATGCCCTTGAGCCGCAGGCCGTTGAGGAACCCGGCGCTGTCACCGACGATGCACAGCCCGTCCGCGTAGAAGCGCGGCATCGCGTGCAGCCCGCCTTCGGGGATCGCCTTCGCGCCGTAGCGGATCATCTCGCCGCCTTCGAGCAGCTGGCGAACCGCCGGGTGCAGCTTGTAGCGCTGGAAATTGTCGTGCGGATCGGTCGTCGGGTCGGCATAGTCGAGGCCGGTGACGAGCCCGATGTCGATGACGTCGTCGCTCATCGCGTAGATCCAGCCGCCGCCGAACGTGTTCCACAGCGGCGCGCCCAGCGTGTGGATGACGCTGCCGGCGGCGAGCCGGCCCGGCACTTTCCACAGCTCTTTGATGCCGACCGCGTACACTTGCGGATCGCGGTCCTTGTCGAGCTCCAGGCGCGCGATCGCCGTCTTGGTGAGCGTCCCGCGCGGGCCTTCGCCGAGCACGACGACCTTCGCCATGAGATCGGGGCCGGGCTCGTAGTTCGATTTGTGCTTGCCGTCGCTAGCGACGCCTTTGTCGCCGACGCGCACGCCGATCACGCGATCGCCGTCCCACAACAGTTCCTGGCCGGGAAACGCCGGGAACACGTCGACGCCGGCTTCTTCCGCTTTCGCGGCGAGCCACTTCGTGAGGTTCGAGAGCGATGCGACGTACTTGCCGTGGTTGTTGAGCACCGGCGGCACGAACGGCGCTTTGATCTTGCCGCTGTTGGTGAGAAACCACATCGCGTCGCTCGTGACCGGCGTGTCGAGCCCGCCGGTGATGTCCTCGCCGGGAAACAATTCGGCGAGCGCTTTGGGGTCGACGACGGCACCGGAGAAACCGTGGTTGCCGATCTCGCCGCCCTTCTCGATCACCATCACGGCGATCTCCGCATTCGCCGCGGCGGCGAGCTGGCGCAAGCGGATCGCGCCGGCGAGCGAGGCGGGGCCGGCCCCCACGAACAGGACGTCGACTTCGAGGGAATCGCGCTGTGGCATGACCCGCTCGCGTTCGCGAGCGCGCGTTGCGGCTCCCCGCGATTTTCGTCGTACTAGAGCAGCGACAGCGCTGTGGTCACCGCGACGCGGTGGGCGGCGATCCGCTCGTCCCACGGCCGCGGCCGCGGCGTCTCGAACGTGAGCCCCGCCGGCGTACCGCGGTACATCAGCGCCAGGGTGCTCGGCAGCCCTTCGAACGCGGCCATCTCAGCTTCGTAGTCGACGAGCACGGCGCCGCACTCGAGCCGGTACATCGCATCGGGGTCGAACCCGGGCGGCGCGCCGAGGTCGAAGCCGTCCTCGATCGTTTGGACGGGCAAGCCCGCATCGGCCAGCGCGCGAACGATCGCAGGCGCGAACAGTGGCGCGAAGCCGGACCGCAGCGGCTCGTAGACGTAGCAGCCTTCCGCCTCGAAATCCTCGTGAAGGTCGAGCGCGAACGCGAAGCGGCGGTCGCGGTTGGCGGTGAATACGGCGCGGGCCTCGGGCGTCGTCCCGCCGCGCGAGAAGCTGCGGTTGACGTCGCGGCCTTCGGCGTTGCCGCGCGTGCCGGCCGCATAGCCGCTCGGGTTCAGGCACGGCCAGATGCGATACGCGAAGCGGCTGTCGAGGAGGCCGTCCCGGACCAGCGACAGCAGCGCCCATGGCGCAACGGGTTCGTCGCCGTGGACTCCGGCCGAGAGCGAGACGGTCGGGGCGGTCCCGTCACCCAGCTCGGCGACCAGCAGCGTGCGCGGCGCCCCGACGCACGCGATCTCCCGGACCCGCACGCCGCGCCCGCGCAGCTCGCGCCAGGCAGACGCAAGTTCGTCGTAGGGCGGCGGCTCGGTCATGCTAATCCAACGGCTTCCCGCGGATCGACGCGTCGAGCAACTCGATCGGATGCGCGGCGCGCAGCGTTACGCCGCGCTCGCGCAGGATCGACTGCATCTGCAGCGTGCAGCCCGGGTTGGCGCTGGCGACGAGGTCGGGCGCGACGCGCTGGACGTTGTCGACTTTGCGCACGCCGATCTCGTGCGCCGATTCCGGCTCGAACAGGTTGTAGGTGCCGGCGCTGCCGCAGCACTGATCGCCGTCGGGGATCTCCAGCAGCTCGAGTTGCGGGATCGTGCGCAAGAGGTCGCGCGGCTGCGAGCGGATGCGTTGCGCGTGCGCGAGATGACACGCGTCGTGATAGGCGACGCGCAGCGAGAGCGGCGTGCGCGGCGCGCGCGGCTCCAGCGTCGCAAGGTATTCGTTGATGTCGCGCACCTTCGCGGCAAACGCTTGCGCGCGCTCGCGCCATGTCTCGTCCCCGAGGAGGAGATCACCGTACTCCTTGAGCGTCGAGCCGCAGCCCGCCGCATTGATGAGGATCGCGTCAACGCGCTCTCTCTCGAAGCTCGCGATCAGCGCACGCGCGAAGTTCTTGGCCTCATCGGGACGACCGCTGTGCAGCGAAAGCGCGCCGCAACAGCCCTGCCCGCGCGGCACGACCACCTCGCATCCCTCGGCGCTGAGGACGCGAATCGTCGCGGCGTTGACCCGCGGAAAGAACGCGCGCTGCACGCAGCCCGCGACGAGCGCGACACGCGCGCGGCGCGGACCCTTGGCAAACGTGAGATACGGCAGCGAGGCGAATGCGTCGCGCAGCTTGATCGGCGGCGCCATGGTTACGAGCTGCCGCAGCCGCGCGGGCACGAACTTGCCGAGCGGGCCGGCTACGGCACGCGACAAGCCAATTTTCGTCCCAAGCCACAGCCCCGGAATCATCGCGCGCAGGCGCTTCGGATACGGAAATAGCGCGAACACGAGTTCGCGAAACGCACGATCCCCGGCGGGACGGGTGATCGCGTCTTCGACTTTCGCGCGGGTCGCTTCGATGAGCAGATCGTAGCGCACGCCGGACGGACATGCGGTGACGCATGCCATGCAGCCCAGACACGCATCGATGTGGCCGGCGACGAGGTCGTCGAGCGGTATGATGCCGTCCTCGACCCCCTTCATCAAGTCGATACGCCCGCGCGGCGAGTCCATCTCCTCGCCCCACGAGTTGTACGTCGGACACGCGGGCAAACAAAACCCGCAGTGCACGCAGTCCGACAGCAAAGAGTCAAAGGTACGCGGACCCGTTTGTGTGGGAGAATCCGTTTGCCGAGTATCGGTAACGTCAGGCACGGATGCGTTCACCGGTCCCAGCCGGGGATCGGCCGCTCGACCGGCTCGGTATGCGGTAGACGGTCGAGCATCTCCGAAATCCAAGCGCGGTATCCGGGCTCATCGAGGTCGGTGCCGTCCGCAGGACGGCAAGCGAAATAGGCGCGACGACGTCGCGCAGCGCCGGCCCGTTCTCGGGCGGAATGTCCCTCCA
This sequence comes from Vulcanimicrobiota bacterium, assembly GCA_030947665.1. Lineage (GTDB taxonomy): Bacteria > Vulcanimicrobiota > Vulcanimicrobiia > Vulcanimicrobiales > Vulcanimicrobiaceae > Vulcanimicrobium. The sequence goes on from JALZBE010000271.1 coordinate 4,173, forward strand.
CGCACGATAACCGTCGTCATCGGCGCCAAAGCTGTTCGTGTGCGCCCGTTCCAGCTGATCCATGCCTTCCATACCTATAAGCCGCCGACGAAGCGGCCCGCGTTGCACAAGCCCTGCGGGTCGAAGTTGTGCTTCATCGCGCGCATCAGCGCGAACGACGGCGGTGGCGGTCCCCACGCGTCAACGGCGCCGCGCGCTTCGTCCGGCATCCCCGCGATTACCACGTTCCCAGCGCCGCCGGTCTCCGCGGCGACGCGCTCGCGCACGGCAAGTATCGGCCAGTCGCTGCGTGCGCTATCGATGCCGGTCTCTGCGGGTGCATCGGCGTATGCGTGCAGCGCAACGCCGAGCAGCGGGTACGCGACCGGCACCGCCAACGGCGCCGCATCTGGAAACGCGCCGAGCAAGGCGGCATCCGTCGACGGCGGAGCAGTGATCCGCAAGCGCCACGCGCCGTCACGGCGCACGGCGCGTTCGCGCTGCTCGTACGACTCGCGTTCGAGCTCGCTGAGTTCGCGCGCGCGCGCCGCACACGCCGGCGCGATAACGTCCAACAGCGTCGTCATCTGTGCGTCGACGCCGCGCTGCGTTCCGCTGATGCTGACGACGAGCGTGTCGTAGTTGTACACCGCGACCGACTCCGGCTCGAGCTGCTGTTTCAGCAGCGCGCGCGTCGCCGCGGCGAGGTCGTCCGCGTCGTCGAACGTCAGCGCGGCGGCGCGCGTCGTGTGCGCGATCGGGTACAGCCGGAACGTCACCGTTGCGATGGCGCCCAGCGTACCGAGC
>JALZBE010000272.1 GCA_030947665.1 Vulcanimicrobiota bacterium
GCATCGGCATGGACAACGTCGACCAGCGCCTCACCAAGCTGTTCGGCCCCGCGAGCCGCTTGCGCGTCACGAGCGCGCCCGGCGCGGGCACGACGGTCGCGTTCCGCGTTCCGGTGCGTGTGCCGGCGTCCGCGCGCTGACGGTGCCGGCGTGCGCGCGTTAGTCGTCGATGACGAGCCGCTCGTGCGCAGCGAGCTCGTGTACGCGCTCGGCAAAGTTGCGGCCGACATCGAGATCACGGAAGCCGCCGACGCGGTCGACGCGCTGCGTGAACTTGCCGGCGCGGCGTACGACGTCGTCTTCCTCGACATCAACTTACCGCGCCTGACGGGGTTGGAGGCAACGAAGGTCATCAACGCGCTGCCGTCGCCGCCACAGGTCGTGTTCGTGACGGCGCATCAGACGCATGCGCTCGACGCGTTCGACCTCGCGGCATTCGACTACGTCGTGAAGCCGGTCTCGCAGGCGCGTCTTGCGCAAACGGTGGAGCGGCTGCGCGCGCTGCGGGCTAGCGGCCCGAGCGCCGTTCAGCCGGCCGACGGGCTCCCGACGCGCATCGCGCTCGAGGACGGCGAGCGCACGCGGCTGGTAAAGGTCGCCGAGATCCGCTACGTGCAAGCGAACGGACACGTCGTGACCGCGCGCGTGTTCGACGGCGACCTGCGCTGGAAAGGCTCGCTCGCCGAAGCAGCGGCGCGCTTCGAACCCGCCGGCTTTTTGCGCGTGCACCGCGCGTATCTGGTCAACCCTGAGCGTGTCGTTGAAGTGGAGCCGTTCTTCGGCGGCTCGTACCTGCTGCGCGTCGACGATAAGGCGCGCAGCGAAGTCCCGGTGTCGCGCAATTACCTGCCCGCGGTGCGCAAGGCGCTCGGGCTGTAGCTCGTGACCGCAAGCGCGCACGAAGAGATCCGACCGGCGCCGGCCGCGTGGATCTCTTCGAACGCAGCGGATCAGTGGTGCGTGTAGATCGTTTTCCGCGAGTGCGACATCGCGGCCATTGGGTCTGCCGTGACCTCGATGAGCTGCATCATCCCCAGATCTTCATGGATCAAGATGTGGCAATGCAGCACGTACTGCCCGGTGAAGTCCACGAACCGGCTGCGCGACCGGAACCAGCCGGCGATCGTCTCGTTGCACGTGAATGAGTTCGCCACGCCCGACGTCGAGGGGGTGCACGAAGCGCCGTACTTCACCAGGTTCGCTGCCGGGCACTTCGTCGTCGCGGACTGAATGCAGGTCCAGGTGGGTTTCGACGCGATCGGGATCGGAAAGGTGTCCCACCAGATCCACGGCCCCGTGAAGACGCGAGCCGTGCAAGGCTTGTATCCCGGGGCGTCAGGGTCGAACGTTGCCGGGTCCTCCGGATTGATCTTGGCACACGACGGCGATTGGCTCGTTGCGGTGGGCTGGAACAGCTCGACGATCTGGAACGGGTTGATGTGGATGTGGAACGGATGCGATTTATCCGTGGCATCGTTCTTGACGACCCACTCCTCCGCGGTGTTCAAGGTCATCGTCTGGCTCACGACACCGTCCTCGTACCTGCTTTGCTTGACCACGCTCGAGCCGATCGTGCTGTTGCCTCCGCCGAACTCCACGGTGCGGTGCCGTTTCTTGCCCGTGTGCGGGTTCGTGATCTCGGCGTCGCTGATGTTCTTGAGGAAGCCCGGGAACGTCGGGAACTTGTCGTCGGGGATGAACTGCATCGGGTGTTTCATCGCAGTACCCGTGACTGCCAGTGTGAGCAACGCAGTCGGCGGTTCCCCGGAGTGGATCGCGTCCGGCGGCGCGATGATGGTCTTCCTGATGCAGAGCGCGTACGTCCCCGGCTGCGTGGGCGCTTTCATCAGAACGTCGGCGCGGTTGGCGGCTGCGAGGTTGAACTCCGCGCCCGCCTTACCGACGCGTTTGTAGTTGTCGACGTGGAATTGCACGCCGTCTTGGGCGATCTGCCGCCACTGCGGCGCGGACGCGGTTGCCGGCGTCGAGCAATCGCCCGTCGAGCTCTTCGCGAAGTACGCGAAGTCGACGCCGTCGCGGAACGACGTGTTCACGATGCGCCAGAGCTGCACTTCGCCGGGGTATATCGTCACGAGCGGCTGGAGCCGCCCGTTGACGGAGAGCCGCGGGCGAGCTGCGCCCGGTTGTGGCGCCGCTAACGGGTTCGCGACGGGGAACGGCTGTGGCGACAATTCCTGGACCGAGAGCACTTGCTCGCGCAGTTTCGGACCATAGTAGTTGTGAAGATCTATGTCGTACTGCCCCTGAATGATGAACACGCCGGTCATGCCGTTCGCGACGTTCAGCGCCGTCGAACCGTGCTTGTGTGCGTGGTACCAATGCGTCCCGGGCGCCTGCGCCATCGGAACCACGACGTTTCCGGGCTTCATCGGCGCCGGCGTGGCGGGCAGCGAGAAACAGTACGGCACCGCGCCAAGGTGATATTGCGGCCAGTAGCCGGCGGAAATCTCCTTCACGTTGACCGGGCTGAGCTGCGCTGACGGCGGCAGCGCGGGGATCGGCGATTGGCCGGGTGCAGCGGGCGCCGGTGTTTGACCGAGGTACGGCTGCGTGTTGTCGAACTGCTTCAACAACGACGCTTCACGCGCCACCCACACCGGTGGCATCTTTTTCGTCCAGCCGGAAACCCACTTCCCAGGCGTGCCGGACGCGTACCGCTCGTGCGGCGGCCCGTTCGCGTTGCAGTCAGCATAGAAAGAAGCGAGATCCGCCGCGGTCTCCGATTCCGTCGGGATGAACGCCTTGGGGTGACGGGGATCGGGCCGCAGTGCGGGCCTGATGAACAGCAAGACGTTGTCGCCGGTCGTGCTGGGCGTCGTGTGCGTCCCGTGAAAGTGCACGTTCGTCGTGCTCGACCCGTGCAGGCAATCGGGGAACGCCGCCGATTCGCTACCAAAGTTCGGGCCTGAATGCGGCGTCGTCGCACTGTTCTTAAACGTGATCTGATCGCACGATTCGAGCCCGGTTGCAGGGGTGGGACCGGGAGCCGGCGTCGCACCGCCGGAGGGCGTTGTGACCGGAGTGGGGGTGGGTCCTCGATCGAGCGAGTACGCGAAATCGTTCTGATCGAGCTCGTTGAAGAACGTGATGTTCACTTTGTCGCCGACCCACACACGGAACGTGGGCCCCGGGATCAGATCGCTGGTCGGGGTGGGCCACGGCCACGGGCTCGCGGGATTCGGCGGCATATTGGCCGTCGTCAGATCGAAGCCCTGAAAGTAGCGCATCATCTGCGGCGTGGCGCACCGGTTGTCGTCGGTGTTGGCCCATGCGTTCTTATATCCGTTGGCGACCCGCAAGGCCGCTTTGAGAAGGCCCGGGGTCCCGGGCGGCGCGCCGAGCAGGACATGGCTCCTGATCACCGGTGCCGACAGCAGCGGCTTGCCGTACGTGCCCGCCGGACATGGGACATACGCCGGCGCCGTTTGCGCGCCGGTTTGCAGCCGCGCGCCGGCGAAGACCGTGCAAGCCACGATGCCCACAACGGCACCGGCTCGAAATGCTCGCGACATTAGACATTCCCCGCCGTCGACGAGACGACGATCGTGCCTGTCGGAGCCGATCCGCTCGTGTCGAGCGTATCTTTATACGTCAGCGGATTTGCTGGTGCGTCGGCGACCCAGGCCTGCGACGACGAATTCGGCGCGATCTGGTTCGGCATGAATATCGTTTTTTGGGCGGTGGTCCCGGGCCAGTGCGCTTGCGTATCGTCGTTCCGCCAGAACACCTGGTCGCCGGGACGAGCGGCGGTCGGGCCCGACGCGGGGTCGGGCGGCTGCGGGACATATCGGTAGCCGGTTCTTTGCTTATGTTTGTCGACGACCGGCTCGATCTTTATTTCGTGAACCATCGGCATTTCGGGCCTCCCCTCCGCCTCGAAACGGTAAAAGCGAACTCGCGCTCTCGCTGGATGGCGAACTCACCGAGGGGTGCCTTTTTTGTACGAGATGCAGACCTACCTCGTTGCGGAAGCCATGATCGCGGCCGGAATGGCCGCCGTGCTCAGCGGGGCTCGACCGGCGCCGGGGATTCTAGTGGGCGGCCTTCGATGAACGCGCGCAGGTTGCGTTCGACCAGCGCCAGGATGCGCCGCGGCGCGACGTCGCCGCCGTAGCCCGCGACGTGCGGCGTGATCAGCGCGTTCGGCAGCGCCCAGAGCGGATCGTCGGGCGGTAGCGGTTCCGGGTCGGTCACGTCGAGGCCGGCGCCGCCGAGCATGTGATCCGCGAGCGCCGTTGCGAGCGCGGCTTGATCCACGACCCCGCCGCGAGCGATGTTGATCAGCAGCGCGTGCGGTCGCATCGCGGCGAGCGCGCGCGCGTTGATGAGATGCCGCGTCTGCGCGTTGAGCGGCACGGCCAAGATCACCGCGTCGCTGCGACCGAGTGCGTCGTGCAGCCGATCCGCCGTGACGACCTCGTCCGCGAGCGGATCGGGGCGTCCGCTGCGCGTCACGGCGACGACGCGCGCGCCGAAGCCGCGCAGCCGCACGGCGACCTCGCGGCCGATGTTGCCGAAACCGACGACGGCAACCGTGGCGCCGTGCAGCGTGCCGATGTTGATGGCACCGGACTGATCCCAGCGGTGCTGCTCCGCGTTGCGCACGGCTTCCGGCAATTGCCGCACGAGCGCGAGCAGCAGCGTCAGTGCGTGCTCCGCGACGGTCGGCGCATACGCGTCGCCCGCGGTCGTCACGGTGACGCCGGCCGGGACGCCGTGCAGCTCGACGGGATCGTAGCCCATCGTGGGCAATTGCACCCAGCGCAGCCGCGGCTGGTGCCGCGCGAGCTGCGCCACCAGCTCGGCATCGTAGAACGTCGGCCACGTCCACAGCGCGTCAGCGTCGGCGAGTTCGCGCCGCATGGCGTCGGCGTCGCCGACGGCGACGGCCTCGGCTCCGTGCCGTGCGGCGAGCGCCTCGAACT
>JALZBE010000273.1 GCA_030947665.1 Vulcanimicrobiota bacterium
CATGTAGGCCTCGCCGCGCACGTCCACGTGGCGCGGTACCTTGGCGCTGCGCAAGCCGAGCGGGATGGTGCGGATCGTGCGCAGGTTCGCGGTGACGTCTTCGCCCACGCTGCCGTCGCCGCGCGTGCCGCCCGCGGTGAGCTGCCCGTCATCGTAGCGCAGCGACACCGCGAGGCCGTCGATCTTGAGCTCGCACGTGTACGCGACGTCGCCGTCGATCCCGCCCAGCTTGCGCACGCGCGCGTCGAACGCGAGGAGTTCGTCCTCGCCGAACGCGTTGCCCAGGGACAGCATCGGCCGCGCGTGCACGTATGGCGGAAAACCACTCGCCGGCGTGCCGCCGACGCGCTGCGTGGGCGAGTCCGGCGTCATCACTTCGGGATGCGCGAGCTCCAAATCGAGCAGCTCGCGAAGGAGCGCGTCGTAGTCCGCGTCGCTGATCTGAGGGTCGTCGAGGACGTGGTAGCGGTGGTTCGCGTCGTTGAGTTGTTTGCGCAGCTCGTAGGCGCGCTTCTCGAACGCCTTCAGCGCCACGGTTTCGGCGTCGCGACCTGTACCGGATAGCCGTCGGGGTCGGCGATCACCGCGATCCGGCCGAAGCTCTCGTCGTGCGGTTCCTGGAGGATCGGCACGCCGGCGGTGCGCGCATCCGTGACGAACTTGTCGACGTCGCCGACGTGAAAGCCCAGTTGCAGCGAGCCGGGCTTCACCGTGAGGCTCTCGCTGGCCGGATGCAGTCCGAGCATCCGCCCGTCGCCGAGATCGAAGTCCACCCAGTGCGGCGCCGCGTCCGTACCGAGCTTGAGGTCGAGGATGGTTCGGTAGAACCGCTTCGAGCGCTCGAGGTCGGCGCAGACGATCATCGCGAGGGCGAAGGTGGCCACGGCGGTCCGCCTTCGACGAGCGCGGCGCAGGTCCGCCGCCCGCGGCGGACCGAAGACATTTCGATGCTTCCTCGCCGCGGGTTCATCGCTGGAGGCGCCGCGCTCGTCGCGACCGGCTTGCCGCGGGCCGCGCACGCGTTCGTGGAGACGATCGACGGCGGACAAGCGCATAGCGCCGCGGACCAGGCGCGCACGATCCTCGATGCCGTCGCCAACATCTCGGCGACGGAACTCGCGGTGCGCACCGTGTGGCGCGCTCCGGCCGCGTTTCCTCCACTGGCACCGATCGCGTGCTACGTCGCGCGCGGCCACGACACGGACTATCCGAACGACGCGGTGATCTGGCTCAACGTCGATCACCCCGAACTCAAGAGCCCCCGCGCCGCGCGCCTGACCGACGAGATCCCATTGCTCACCGAGTTGCTGCTCGCGTCGGTGGACGTCCGGCCCCATCGAGCGCCGTCGCTGGGTCTGGAGAATCTCGAGCCCACCAAGCGGCGTTCGGTCGCCGCGACGCTGGCCGGCAAGGTGGCCGTCGTCGCGAAGTATTCGCCGTACGCAGCGATCAGCGAGGCGGAATTCGCGCGGCTCGCGTTTCCGTACGCCGTACTGCGCCAGATGACGCCCGGAATCGACGGGGTCGCGCGGATCGTCACGCGCGCCGCGGACATGCCGCGCGAAGAACAATACGCGGCATACGTGGGGCGCGACGCCGATTCGCGTGCGCCGCATGGGTGGGGCGCCGTCCACGTCATCGCACCCGGCGTCTTCGACTCGGCGCAGGGCAAGGAGGCCTTGGCGCGCGCGTACGTGCTGGCGACGGCGGACGCACAGGCTCCCGACAACGTGTTCAAACGCGCGTACGAAGCCGCGCGCGCGCTGGACGCGGCGCACGGCGACCGCTGGGCCGCGCGGCGCGCGTTCGCCGCACCGTACGTCACGCAAGTCACCGCGCTGCTCGGAGAGTGATCGCCGCCATGCAACCCGATGCCGACACCGTTGCCGCGCGCCGCCGCGCGTTCCGCGCTCTGCACGACGGTCCCGAGCTCTTCATCATCCCCAACGGGTGGGACGTCGTCACCTCGCGCATCTTCGAAGACGCGGGATTCCCCGCCATTGCAACGTCGAGTGCCGCGGTCGCAAACGCGCTGGGCTATCCCGACGGCAACGCGCTCGACGTCAATTTGCATCTCGCGGCGATCGAACGAATCGTGCGCGCGCTCGACGTGCCCGTGTCGGCCGACGTGGAGAGCGGATATTCCGACGACACAACCGCGCTGACAGCGTTTATCACACGGCTCGCGGCAACCGGCGTCGCCGGCTACAACTTGGAAGACGTGAAAGCGGAAGGCGAGCTGTACCCGCTCGACGAGGCCGTCGCGCGCATGCGGGCCGCGCGTGCCGCAGCGCCGGACGCGTTCCTCAACGCTCGCACCGACGTGTACTTGATGGGGATCGGCCCGGCGGAGACGCGTTTCGAACGCACGGTCGAGCGCTTGCGCGCGTTTGCCGAGGCGGGTGCAGACGGCGTGTTCGTCCCCGGCGTGATGGACGCCGAGACGATCGGCGAGCTCGCCGCCGCCGCGCCGCTTCCGCTCAACGTCCTCGCCGGTCCGAAGAGCCCCGACGCCGCGGCGCTGCAAGCGCTCGGCGTGCGGCGCGTCAGCGTGGGCTCCGGACCGATGCGCCGCACGCTCGGCGTGCTGCGCGACATCGCGCACGAGCTGCGCGGCGCGGGAACGTTCTCGTACACGCGCGAAGCGAGCGTGCCGTACGCGGAACTGAACGCGCTGATGCGCCCGCCGACAAGCTCGGGGTAAAAGGCTAGTTCGTGTTCTTCACGGCCTCGTAGATCGTCCGGAACGCTTTTGCGGTCGCCGCATCGTCCCAGTCGCCGTTGTGGTTGTCGAGCATCGACGCGACGAGCCGCGCGGCGATCTCCTTGAGCTGAATTTCCTGATCCGGGGTCATCATGCGGGCACCGTACCCCGCCGCAGCCGCGATGTTACGTCCTTCGACAAGCTCAAGATGACGCGTTATGCCTCGACCGGGATGCGTCCGTTCTTCGTCAGTTCGTCGAGCGTCTCGAAGTTCGTTTGCTCCAGGGCCGCGATGCGCTCGGCGCTGACGCGGATGCGGCCCTTCGCGCGCTCGTCCGTCAGCACGCCGCGCAGGTACTCGCCGGTATGCGAGCGCCGGTCTTTTGCGATCTCTTCGGGCGTGCCGGTGGCGACGATCTGACCGCCCTTGTCGCCGCCTTCGGGGCCGAGGTCGATCACGTAGTCCGCGGTCTTGATCACGTCGAGGTTGTGCTCGATCACCAGCACGGTGTTGCCCATCGACACGAGCCGTGCGAGAACGTCTAGCAGCTTGTGGATGTCGGCGAAGTGCAAGCCCGTCGTGGGCTCGTCGAGCACGTAGAACGTGCGGCCCGTTGCGCGGCGCGACAGCTCCGTCGCGAGCTTGATGCGCTGCGCCTCGCCGCCCGACAGTTGCGTCGCCGGCTGGCCCATATGGATGTAGCCGAGGCCGACCTCGCAGATCGTCTTGAGCTTGTTCGAAATCTTCGGGATGGTCGAGAACAGTTCGGCCGCTTCGTCGACGCGCATTGCGAGCACGTCGGCCACCGACTTGTTCTTGAACTTCACCTCGAGCGTCTGCGCGTTGTAGCGCTTGCCCTTGCACACTTCGCACGGCACGTACACGTCGGGCAGGAAGTGCATCTCGATCTTGATGATGCCGTCGCCTTGACACGCTTCGCAGCGGCCGCCCTTGACGTTGAACGAGAACCGCCCCGGCGTATAGCCGCGCATCTTCGCTTCGGGCGTGAGTGAGTAGAGCTCGCGAATCTGGTCGAACGCGCCGGTGTAGGTCGCGGGGTTCGAACGCGGCGTGCGGCCGATCGGCGATTGGTCGATCACCACCATCTTGTCGAGCGCTTCGGCGCCCTTGACGCGGCCGTATGTGCCGCCGGCGGGCTGATGGTGCAGATACTGGTTGAGCGCCTTGACGATCACTTCGTTGACGAGCGTGGATTTGCCCGAACCGCTCACGCCCGTGACGCAGGTGAACGTGCCCAGCGGAATGTCGACGTTGACCCCTTTGAGGTTGTTCGCCTTCGCGCCGATCACGCTGAGCGTGCTGCGGCCTTTCTTGCGGTGTTTCGGGATCGCGATGAACTGCCGGCCCGACAGATATGCGCCGGTCAGCGACTCCGGGTTGCGCTCGATGTCTTCGATCGAGCCGACGGAGAGGATGCGGCCGCCCTCGGCGCCCGCACCGGGGCCGATGTCGACGATCACGTCGGCGGAGCGCATCGTGTCCTCGTCGTGCTCGATGACGATGAGCGTGTTGCCGATGTCGCGCAGCGTCTCGAGCGTCGCCAGCAGACGATCGTTGTCGCGCTGATGGAGCCCGATCGACGGCTCGTCCAGGATGTAGAGCACGCCCACCAGCGACGAGCCGATCTGCGTGGCCAAGCGGATGCGCTGCGACTCGCCGCCCGAGAGCGTCGTGGCGCTGCGCGAGAGATTCAAGTAGCCCAGGCCGACGTTCTTGAGAAAACCGAGCCGCGCGCGGATCTCCTTGAGGATCTGCTGCGAGATCTTCGCCTCGCGCTCGTTGGGCCGGTAACCGCTGAAGAACGCTTCGGCCGCTTCGACCGACATCGTGGTGGTCTCGTTGATGTTCTTGTCGGCGACGGTGACGCCGAGCGCTTCGGGCTTGAGCCGCGCGCCCTTGCACACCTTGCAGACCGACGCCGACATGAACTTCTCGATCTCTTCCTTCACGTACTCGGAAGAGGTTTCGCTGTAACGGCGCTGCAGGTTGTTGCAGACGCCCTCGAACTGCGACTCGTACTCCCATTGATGGCCCGAGCGCGACTCGTAGACGAACTTCTGCTTCTTGTCGGCGCCGAAGAGGATCATGTCGACCACGTCTTCGGGCAGCTCTTCGACCGGCGTCGTGGCCTTGCAGCGGCGCGAGCGCAACAGCCGCTCCACCTGCTGCATGTAGTACGGGTTCGTCGACGGATAGCGCCCGCTGCCCAG
>JALZBE010000274.1 GCA_030947665.1 Vulcanimicrobiota bacterium
AGCCCGAGCGGGCCGACCACGCGCGCGTCTCGCAGCGACGCCACAGGAACGCTGGGAACGAACGACCCGTTCACGACCACGGTGACGAGCGCCGCGAGCACGGGAAGGAGGTGAGCACCGGGTGTCAAGGCTGATTCGAGTCTTCCGCGCCGCCGGGCTGCGTTTCTCCGCCGAAGGCTCCGCGTTCATGTCGCAGGCGATCGCGTTCACCGCGCTGTTCGCGCTGGTCCCGCTGTCGCTCGTCGCCGTGGCGATGCTGGCGTTCATCTTCGGTACCGACGTCGGCATGGCGCGCGCGAACGCGGCGATCGGGATCTACGTCCCGGCGCTGGGCGACCTGCTTTCGAACAACCTCGCGGCGATCGTGCGCTACCGCGGCTTCAGCGGCGCGATCGGTTTCATCGGCTTGATGTGGTCGGGGAAGAACCTGTTCCAAGCGCTCACCTACGCGCTGAACCGGTCGCTGGGTATCACGCACTACCGGCACATCGTGTGGGACATCGTCATCGCGCTGGTGCTGGTGCCGGCAGCGGGCGTCGTCCTCATCGTCGCGACCGTCCTCCCCGTCGTCATCACGCTGATCGTGCAGTTCACCGAGCTCGATTACCTGCGCTGGGTGCCGCAGATCGCGTCGTACGCGGGTTCCGCGGGACTCGTCTTCGTGGTGTCCTCGCTCATGTACACCTACCTGCCGAACCGGCGCACCGGATGGCGATCCGTCGTCCCCGGCGCGCTGACGTGCGCCGTCGGCTACTCGATCGCGCAGATCGCGTTCGCCGTCTACACCACCTACGCCGCGAACGCATTCCAGATCTACGGCGCGCTGTCGGCGCTGTTCGTGCTGCTGCTGTGGCTCGACCTGATCGGCGTCGTGTTCCTGTTCGGCGCGCACGTCAGCGCCGCGTGGGCGAAGGACGGCGACGGCACCCGGCTCCCGCTCGCCTCGTAAGGGATCGCCCCGGCGGCGGCCGAACGCCGCCTCGTGCGCCGTCTGCTCGCCGTCCTGCTCGTCACGTTCCTGGGCCTTCCGCTCGTCGCGGCGACGCCGCCACCGTCGTTCTACAGCAAGCCGAACGTGATCGTGTTCCCCTTCATCTCGAACGGCAGCTCGATCGACCGCGAAGCGAGCTCCCGGCTCGCGACGATCATCGCGACGTCGATGGCGAACACCGGCCTGGTGACCGTCACCCCGCCGCCGCCGGGCACCGAGCGCAAAGACTACCTCGCCGTGGCGCGCGCGAACCGCTCGGAATACTACGTCTCGGGCTTCATCTCGCCGCTGGGCAACGGCGTGTCGATCGTCGAGCAGGTGGTCAGCACGGCGACCGGCATCGTCGTCTTCAGCCAGAGCACGCAGCTCACCACCTACACGGACGCCGCGGGCCAAGGCGACGACCTCGCGGCCTTCGTCTCCCGCCACGCGAACCGCGCCTTCGCGGCGATCGGCACCCCGCCCCCGGCTGCGTCCCCGACGCCGGCCGCGAGCAACGGCCCCGAAGCGAACCTCGGCAAGCTGTTCGGCCGCAAGAAAAAGACCGCCGCCACGCCGAAGCCGACGCCCGCCCCGACGAACCGTCCGATCGTCACCGCGACCACGGCCGCAGCCGTAGCCAACGTCCCGAAGCTCCCCGCGACGAACCCGCCCCGCGCAGCCACGACGCCCACGCCCCGCCCAGCGGCAACGCCGGTCGCGGTCGCTGCCGCGGCACCGGAAACCTATGCGGTGGTCCCGGTCGGCGGCACGGCCGACGCAGCGTTACGCGAGATCGCCGAGACGCGCGTCGCCGAGCGCGCCCACGCCGAACGTGCCACGACTGCTGCCCAAGCTTGCGTCAGCCACCCGCATGCGGTGCTGACCGGCGTGCTGACGGTCACGCCCGAAGGCGCCACCGGCGGCGGCAACGCAAAATTCGAGCTCACCGCGAGGGACTGCACCGGCAAGACGCTGTGGCACCAAACCCACGGCGGCGACGCAACGGGCCCGCAAGGCCTGCAATCGGCAACGGAACGCGCCGTCGACGGTGCGATCGGCGCATACCTGAACCCGCCGAAACCCCGCCGCCGCTAAGCCTCGTCAGCCTCTTGCGGATCGAGCAACCCGACGGGCAACTCGACGCTGATCCGCCGCGCGCCCACATCGACGCCTTTCACGAACGCGCGCACGAGCGGCACCATCGCGCGCCGCGCGCCCTGCTCCGGCGGCAGCACCACGATCAGCACGTCCTGCGCGGGATAGTGCTCGACCGCAACGACCTCCGCGAGCGTGACGCCCGCGGTATCGACGAGCGCGCACCCGACGAGATCGTCGTCGAAATACTCACCGTCATCGAGCTCGACGTCACTGCGGTCGATTGCGAGCGCCGCGCCGACCAGCACCTGCGCGGCGTTCGCATCGTCGACGCCGCCGAACGTCACGAGCGGCCGCCCTTGATGCCGCCGCAACGAGCGCACGCGCAGCTCGCGCACGCTCCCGTCGGATAACGTCGCGCGAACGGTCACGCCGGCCGCGAGCGCATCGTCACCGATGCGGCTCGGCGCAACTTTCAGCTCGCCGCGCAGTCCGAAAACGCCGGCCACACGGCCGGCGTTCGCATCACTTTTCAGCCTGCCCTGAGCCTGTCGAAGGGTCGGCGTCCTCGGCGGCCCTCGCATCATCGCCGTCGTCCACGTCGCCTGCGTCCGCGGAACGGCCGATGTCGGCCCCGGCCTCCGACGCGCCCTCGACGACCTCGTCCTCGAACGAGATGATGTCGATGCTGATCCGCCCCTCGGCGCTGGCGCGCACGAGCGTGCGCAGCGCCTGCGCAACGCGCCCGCTGCGCCCGATGACCTTCCCGAGATCCTCGTGCTCGACAACCAGCTCGACCACGGGGCCCTTCTCGGTCTCGACTTCCTCGACGAGCACGTTCTCCGGGCGCGAAACGAGCTTACGCGCTAAAAACCCGAGCAGATCCAACGCCCGCTGCTGAGCAACGGCCGGATCTTCCGTCTTGCGGGCCCCGCGATCCGCACCGTACTCACGCCGCGGCCGCCGTTCGCCGTCAGCTCCGCCGGCTGCCGCACCGGTACCGCCCCCGGTCCGGTCGCGCCGGTCGTTGCGCGGCCCACGTCGCGGCCGCTCGTCCTCGGGCTCGATGTCGTCATGAGCCGCCTCATCCGAGGCGATGCGACGCGCACCCAGCGTCGACGTGCGCTCTTCGTCCGCGGGCTTGTCGTCGTCGCCGAAAAGCCCGAACTCGTCGTCGAACGCGCTCATAGCCCGCGCCCGCTCCGTGCGCGCACGATACTAGCTCTTCTTCGCCTTGGGCGCGCGCTTGGTCTCAGAGATGAACCCGCGCTCGACCAATCCCAGCTCGGCAAACAAACGCCGCACCGGATCCGAAGGCTGCGCACCTTTCTCGAGCCACTGCTTGGCCTTGTCCTGATCGACGACGAGCGTCTTGGGCTCCGTCCGCGGATTATAATGCCCAAGAATCTCAATGAAGCGCCCATCGCGCGGAGACTTTGAATCCGCAACGACAAATCGATACGTCGGCTGTTTCTTAGCGCCCATGCGCCGCAATCTGATCTTAACCATTACTAACTTTCTAGAAATCCCCGCATTCGGTATGCGGGCGGTTGGAGTAAAAAATCGTCATGAACGCGGCCGTCACCGGCCCCCGATCCCCGCGGGAAGCTTGGGAAAACGCCCCTTCTTCATCCCGCCGAGCTGCTTCATCATCTGCCGCGCGGAATCAAACTGCTTCACGAGCCGATTGACATCCGCCACTTGCGACCCGCTGCCCAGCGCGATGCGCTTGCGCCGCGAGCCGTTGAGAATCTCGGGCCGCTCCCGCTCCCGCCGCGTCATCGAGCAGATGATCGCCTCGATCTTCGAGACGTCTTTCTCATCGACGTTGATGTCTTTCGGAAGCGCCTTGGAGAGCCCGGGGATCATCTTCATGATGTCCGTCATCGAGCCCATCTTGCGCACCTGGCGCAACTGCGCGAGGAAGTCGTCGAGCGTGAACTGCGACTTGCGCATCTTTGCAGCAAGCTCTTCGGCCTGCTGCTCGGAGTACACGGACTGGGTCTTCTCGATGAGCGTGAGCACGTCGCCCATGCCGAGGATGCGCGACGCGAGCCGGTCGGGATAGAACTGTTCGAGCGCGTTGATCTTCTCGCCGACGCCGACGAACTTGATCGGCGCGCCCGTCATGCGATGGATCGAGAGCGCTGCGCCGCCGCGCGCGTCGCCGTCCATCTTGGAGAGGATCACGCCCGTGATGCCGAGCCGGTCGTTGAACGTCTTGGCGACGTTGACGGCTTCTTGTCCGGTCATCGCGTCGGCGACGAACAGGATCTCGGTCGGCTTCACCGCCGCCTTGATCTTGTCGAGCTCGTCCATGAGCTTTTCGTCGATCTGCAGCCGGCCCGCCGTGTCGACGATGACCGTCGGGATGCCGAGCCGGCGCGCTTCGGCGACACCGTCGCGCGCGATCTTCACCGGATCGCCCTGGCCCTGGTCGTACACCGGCAGATCGATCTGCTTGCCGAGCGTCTTGAGCTGATCGATCGCCGCGGGACGGTACACGTCGGCCGCGACGAGCAGCGTGCGCCGGCCCTGCTCTTTCAGGCGCAGCGCGAGCTTGCCCGCGTGCGTCGTCTTGCCCGAACCCTGCAGACCGACCATCAGATACACGGTCGGCGGCGCGTCGCTGTACGTCAGCCGCGCGGCCGCGCCGCCCATCAGCTCGACGAGTTCGTCGTAGACGAGCTTGATGACCGTCTGCGCGGGCGTCAGCGAGGTGAGGACGTCGGACCCGACCGCCTTGTCCTTGATCGAATTGACGAACTCTTTGGCGACGGGCAGCGCCACGTCGGCCTCGAGTAGCGCGATGCGAACTTCGCGCAATACCGCAGCGACGTCCGACTCGGAGAGTCGG
>JALZBE010000275.1 GCA_030947665.1 Vulcanimicrobiota bacterium
CTGTTCGCGCTGCCGGCGAACGACACGGATACCGACCGGCGCTGGGACCGCAAACGCGACCTGCGCCTCGGCAGCAACGTGCTGCGCGGCGAGCGCGACGCGGATCTTTCCGAACTCGCGCGCGAGCGGCTGATCGCGTTTCGCGCGCGCCGCAAACGGTGGTGCGAATGGCTGCGCGCGAGCGACGTCGCGACCGCGGCACGTGCGATCGTCGAAGACGGCGGCCTGCTGCTTCCGCGGAGCGGCGAGACGCACGCCCGCATGCGGTTGCGCGCGACGCTGATCGAGCGGCTGATCAGCGTGATCGGCGCGTACGCCGCGCGCCACGCGTTCGACGATCTCGCCGCCGCGCTCGCGTACTGCGAGCGGCTCGCCGCCGCCGAGCACAACGGACCGGAGCTGGTCGACGAACGCGGCGACGCCGTCGCCGTCGCATCGGTCGAGCGCATCCTCGCGCGCCGGTTCGATCACGTGTTCGTCGTCGATGCGAGCGCGGGGTCGTTCCCGCCGTATTACGTGCCCGACGCGTTCTTGTTTAGCACGACGTACGGGATGATCCCGAAAGACAGCGTCGGCGACACCATTGCGGCGCGCACCGCGAAGTTCACCTGGTACGAGCACCACGCCAAACCGCGCGCGGCCTACGTGCGCGAGCAGCGGCGTCTGTTCGCCGCGGCGCTGGCCCGCGCCGACGTCTCGGTAACGATCTGCGCGAGCGGCCGCCCGACACGCGGCGTCGCCGCACCCGAGCTCGCGAGCGAAGTCGCCGCGCTCCTGGCGAACGTGCGCTAAGGCAAGAACGCCGCGACGGGGATCACGTCGTCCGGAAACGCCCGCGGTGCGATCGAACCGTCGCGGCCAACGACCACGCTGCTCGCATAGCCGAGCTCATGCGGTTCCGTGTACACCTCGACTTGGCCGTGCACGAGGTTCACGATCCAGACCTCCGTGATCCCGCTGCGGGCGTACGCGTGCAGCTTCCGGCCGCGGTCGTACGCGAGCGTCGACCGCGACACTTCGATGACGAGGAAAACGTCGAGTGGTCGCGGGTGCCCGCTCTTGTACCAGTCGTCGTGGCGATGAACCAGCGTGAAATCGGGCTGTGGTTCCGACGTGTCGTCGAGTTCCACCGGATTGCCGGGGCACACCATGGCGTTGCCGGCGAACCGATGGACGAGAAGCTCGTTCAGCGCCATCACCGCGCTGCGGTGAAGCGGGCCTTCGGGCGGCATCGCGATCAGC
Source organism: Vulcanimicrobiota bacterium (assembly GCA_030947665.1). GTDB lineage: Bacteria > Vulcanimicrobiota > Vulcanimicrobiia > Vulcanimicrobiales > Vulcanimicrobiaceae > Vulcanimicrobium. Next base: position 1,243 of record JALZBE010000275.1, read on the forward strand.
TGGCCGTCGAGCAGCTCGACCGGTTCGCGCTCGTAAACGATGCCGACCTCGAGCATGCGATGATATTGGGCCACGGTGATCGGCCGTATTTGGATGTCGCGTTGTTCCATCTCACTCATCGCAGTCTGCGCGCCTCCGCATGACCAGTTCGTGTCGGCCGCGTTTCCGCCTCGTGAAACGCGACCGGTTCCTACCGGCCCGCGCAAACGCGGCCTTTTCGTAAGCTTTGACGAACTCTCACCCGGCTCTCATCCGGCAACACCTTGGCGCCGAAATGATGTCGAAGCCCAGGGCGTTCGGAGGTTATCGTGCTGCCGCCAAAGATCGATACGTCCACCGATCCGCAGGTCGGTTTCCGCCCGCCGGGCGCGCTCGACGCAGCGCCCCTGGCCCCGTACGCCGGCCGCTTTGCCACGCGCCACGCCGCGCATCTGCTGCGAAGGGCCGGCTTCGGCGGCTCCGCTGCCGACGTCGCGCGGCTTGCTGCGCTCGGAATGGGCGGCGCGGTGGACTCGCTGCTTCATCCGACGGTCGCGGAGGTCGATTTCCCGCTGTATCCCGAGTCCGCGATCATCTACGATCCCAAGCGCGCGCGCCAAGCGGCGCAGCTATGGTGGCTCGACCGCATGCTGCGCACGAACCGCCCGCTCGTCGAGAAGATGACGCTGTTCTGGCACGGCCACTTCGCGACGGCGATGGGCAAGGTGCAGCCGCAATACATGGTTGGCCAGATCAACCTGTTCCGGCAGCTCGCGCTGGGCCGCTTTCCGGCGCTGCTCTCGGCCGTCACGCGCGATCCCGCGATGCTGATCTGGCTCGACAACCGTGCGAACGCAAAAGCGCATCCGAACGAGAATTACGCGCGCGAGGTGATGGAGCTGTTCGCGCTCGGGCTGGGGAACTACACCGAGGACGACATCAAGGAAGCAGCGCGCGCGTTTACCGGCTGGACGCTCGACAAGAACCAGCAGGCGGCGTTCGTGCCGGCCCGCCATGACGACGGTATCAAGACGGTCCTCGGCAAGAGCGGGCGGCTCGACGCGGACGACGTCGTCGCAATCGTCGTGTCGCAGCCCGTGCACCAGCGCTTCCTCGCGCACAAGCTGCTCGAGTTCTTCGTGTACAGCGATCCCGAACCCGAGCTGATCGAAGGCGTCGCGCGGACGTACGCGCTCTCCGGCTACGACGTCGCGAAGACGGTCGGCACGATCCTGCGTTCCAACGTGTTCTACTCGGCGCGCGCGTACCGCGCGATCCCCAAGTCGCCGGTCGAGCTCGCGATCGGGACGCTGCGCTACATCGGCGCGCAAACCGTACCTCCCAACGTCATCTACCAGCTCGCGCGGATGGGGCAGGAGCCGCTGAACCCGCCGAGCGTCAAGGGCTGGGACGGCGGGCCCGCATGGATCAACACGTCGACGATGCTGGCGCGCTTCAACTTCGTCAACGGGCTGGTCGCGCAAACCGCGCCGGGCAAGAACGGCGTGGCCGCGGTCCCCGCGCCCAACGTCTCGCCGGACGACATGGTGCGGCGCGTCGGGATGGACGCGGCGAAGGTCGCCGAGACGATCGTCGGCGGCGTGGTGCAGGACGACGTCACCTCCGACGTGCGCGCGACGCTCGTCGCGTACCTGAACTCGCAGACGCCGAGCGCGACGGTGAGCGCGACGACGCAGAACCCGATGCCGTTCGGACCTGAGAACTATCAAGACAAGATCCGCGGCGCGCTCGCGCTGGCGCTCAACCTCCCTGTCAACCAGCTCGATTAGAGGACGCCCGTGAAGCGACAAGCATTCGTTACCTCCGCACTCTCCGTGGCGTTCCTCGGCGGGAACGCAAGTCGCGTCCTGGCGCAAGTTGCGGCGGGTTCGCCGCTGCTGCCCTCGTTCGCGAACGGCGTCGATCCCGACAACGTGCTGGTGGTCATCCAGATGGGCGGCGGCAACGACGGGCTCAACACGGTCGTGCCGTGGAGCGACGACGCATACCACCGCGTGCGCCCCGCGATCCACGTCACCGAGACGCAAGTGCTCAAGCTCAACGAGCGCATCGGTTTCAACCCCGCGCTCAAAGGCCTAAACGAGCTCTACAAGCAGGGCCGCGTCGCGCTCGTGCAAGGCGTCGGCTACCCGAACCCCAACCGCTCGCACTTCGAGGCGACGCAGATCTGGGAGACGGCGTCGCCCGACCGCCCGCAGCAGTACGGCTGGCTCGGGCGCTATCTCGACCGCCGTTTCTCCGGCACCGCGAAACCCGCGTCGCTGTTCGAAGCGGTGTCGCTGGGCGACACGCTGCCCGCCGCACTGGTGGCCTCGCACGTCGAGGTGCCCGCCATCGGCGCGCTCAACGCGTTTGCGTACAACACCGGCCGCGATCTCGCGTCCAAGCAGAGCGCCGGCGTGCTGTACGACGGCGCGAAGCCCGGCCAGTCGCCGTACCTGTCGATGATCGCGCAAACCGCGCGCGACGCGTACCACGGCGGCGACGTGCTGCGCAAGCAGACCGCGGAGTTCACCAACAAGGCGACGTACGCAGCAAACGGCTTCGCGCAGCAGCTCGCGCTCGCCGCGAAGCTGATCGGCTCGACTGCCGGCTCGAAGATCGTGTTCGTCTCGATCGGTTCGTTCGACACGCACGCCGGCCAGCGCGCGCAGCAGGACCGGCTGCTGGGCTATCTCGGCGACGGGCTGCTCTCGTTCTACCAAGATCTCGCGGCGCACAACCTGGACAAGAAGGTGCTGACGATGACGTTCAGCGAGTTCGGCCGCCGTGTGTCGCAGAACGCATCGAACGGAACGGACCACGGCACCGCGATGCCGCTGTTCATCGTCGGCGGCAACGTGAAGGGCGGCATCTACGGCGACCACCCGTCGCTCACCGATCTCGACCACGGCGACCTGAAATTCTCGACGGACTTCCGCGCCGTGTACGCGACGGTGATCGAGAAGTGGCTCGGCCGCAACCCCAGCGATGTGCTCAACGGATCGTACCCGACGCTCGCATTCGTCTAGCCTGCGGCAGCTCGCGAAGGGCTGCGCCGGCTCGCCGTCGGACGACGGCACCATGACCGGCGGACGATCGGCGCACGCGATCCGGCTCGACGTCGTCGCGGTGGACGACTACGTGCGTGACGTGCTGCCGCAATCGTTCGCGCTGTGGTCCGGCGCGCGCTCGTTCGACGAGTACGCCGCCGAGTTTCTCGCGACCGCGAACAGTAGTTGGGGAAAGCGCCGCTTCCGCACGCTCGGGCTGCGCGTCGGCGGCGAGCTCGTCGCGTCGTGCAAACGCTACGACCGCGTGCTGCGCTGCGGCGCGCGCAGCTACAAGGCCGCGGGGATCGGCGCGGTGTTCACGCCGGACGCGCTGCGCGGCCGCGGCTGCGCGACGGCGCTGCTGGGCGCGTTTCTCGACGCCGAGCGCGACGCGGGCACCGATCTCGCCTATCTGTTCAGCGACATCCATCCCGCGTTCTACGAGCGGCTCGGCTTCGTCGCGCTCCCGTCGCGCACGATTGCGCTGCGCGCGGGCGCGCTGCCGGCCGAGCGAATCGAGGTCGCGGTACTCGGCGACGCCGACGCGACGTCCGTGCGCCGCCTGTTCGGCGCGCTCGACGCGCGGCGGCCGTTCGCGTTCGCGCGCAGCCCGCTGGACTGGGA
>JALZBE010000276.1 GCA_030947665.1 Vulcanimicrobiota bacterium
TTGGGGCGGAACGCGGCGCCACTGCCCTGCGGGATCGGCACGCCCGCCGGCGTCCCGACGAGCACGATGCGCGACAGCGGCAGCAGCTGCGCGTCACGGTGCGCGGCGAGCGCGCGCAGCTCGTCGAGATATTCTTTGGGCATCTCTTCGATCGCCATCGCGTCGAGGATCAGCGACACCGTCTCCGCGACGGCTTCCTTGGGCGGCACGCGCGTGAACGTGACCAGGTTCTGGTACACGTCGGCTTTCACGACGGCAAGCAGATTGCGCCAGTACTCGATCGGCTGATAGCCTTCGAACTGGCCCGAATCGCGTTTGGCGCGCGCGTACAGCGCCGCGATGCGCTTGCCGAGCGGATCCGCCGGCGGCGACGGCTCGACGATCGCGACGCGCTTCGCGACGCGCGCGAGTTCGCCCACGACCTGCGCGTGAAAGCCCGGGTCGATCTCGTGCAGGTAGTGCATGGCGACGGCGACGTCGTACGCGTTCGACGTCGCGGGGATCATCGTCGCGCTGCCGCGCATCGCGATCGCGCCGATCTGGTCGCATAGCGCGATCGCAGCGTCGCTCGTGACGACGACGGTGACGTCGACGCCGATTTCGACCGCGCGCGCGATCCACGCGCCCTCGTTGGCGACGCCCAGGAACAGCGCGCGCTCACCGGTGCGCAGCGCGAGCGAGGCCCAGATCTGCTCGTCGATCCGGTACGACTCGCGCTGAAAATCCGACACGCCGGTCATTGGGGAAGGTGGGACTCGAACCCACATGAGCTCTCACTCGGTCGCTTTTGAGGCGACTGCGTATACCGTTTCGCCACTTCCCCGCTTTCGCTCGCCGGAGGAGGGTTCGCGGCCGCCCAGGCGCGCTCCGCCCCGAAGAACTGCTGCGCCGCCGCGTCGGAGTCGACGAGCGCCGACGCGTAGGTCACGCGGCGCCAGCCGTTGGGCGAAAGGACGAGCCGCACGGTCCGGTTGCTGCGCGAGTTCGTCCACGACGCGGCTTCGACGTCGCCGGGTCGCCACGCGATCGAGACGACCCGCCGCGCCGGCGCGCTGCCGGGGTCCAGCGGCGGGTCGATCGTGAGCCCGCCCACGGCGGGATCGAACGTGACCTGGCCGCTCGTCGGGCCGCGGCCGGTCGCGAACGCCGAGAGCGACACGAGCCGTTGCGCGGCAGCCGCGCCGTGTGGCGTGAAGCGCTCGTCGACGACGAGGCGGTCCGCGCTCGCGCCGAGCGCGATGACCCGTTCGAACAGCGCGCCGCTCGGTACGACGTCGGGCGCGTCGTACGCCAAATACGCGCCGGCGCCGCGCGCGCTTTCGAACGTGCACGCGTCGTACGGCCGGTTGAACGTCCCCGCGGGATACAGGTGCGTGAATTTCGCGATGCGGTCGGTCGTCGATGGCGGTGGCTGGACCGACACGTCGTCGCGCAGCGCGCCGGTCGCGTCGAAGATATTTTCGTAGAAGTTGCGGCTCGGTTCGGTGCCCTCGTGCCGGTAGCGTCCGAACGAAACGACGCGCGCGCCGCCGCCGGGGACGACCACCGCGAGCACGCGGTCGTTCACGAGCACGACGTCGCGCCCGCCGTCCTCGAAGACGTCCGCACGATACGCGTGCGGACCGGGAGCCGTGGCCGTGAGGCCGTGTGGTTCGCGCACGTACGCACGCGGTGCGAGCCTGATCCCGCTGTCCGGGGGCACGTATGGTGAATCCACGTGAATGTCGTGCAGCTGCGCCGGATCGCGCACCGCGACTTCGCGCAGTGCGTCGAGAACCCGACGATCGCGCCGGCCGCGCAGCGAGAAGTCGACGCCGCAACTTTGCTGCACCAGCGGCTCGCCGGTTCCGTGGCGAAGCGCGCCGGTAAAGCGCGGCACGCCGGGGTCGTCCGGCTCCGCGAACGCGCACGACGACGTGAGCCGGTCGCCGGCGGCGAAGCGCGGCGAGAGGAACGCGAGGTCGGCGTCGACCGCGACGATGCGTGCATCGCGCGGGCCGAGCACGAACGCCGGAATCGAGCCGCCCGCGTCGGGAAGATCCCGCGTGTCGTAGCTGACCTCGTGGTCGCTCCAGTTCTCGACGACGACGAACGTGCCGTGCGGCGAGCGCAGCATCGTCACGTCCGCGGCCCTGCCGGCGCTCACCGCGTCGACGTTCGGCACGACGCGCACGCCGAGCCGTTGCGCGCGTTCGACAAGCGCGTGGTACGTGCCGCGCGGGATGACGACGTCGCGGAACGCGCGCAACTGCCCGCTGGTCACCACCGCCGGGTCGATCGCATCGCAGACGACGGCGCGCGCGCGACATGCTGCGAGCGCGGCTTTGAGCAATCCGGCGGCGCGAAACGCGTCGCGCCGGCCGTCGTAGAGCACCGCGACGTCCGCGACGCGATGCGCTTCTGCGAGCGCCGGGCCGTAGAACGCGAGCGCGCGAAACATCGCGGCCGTCGGGCCGTAACGGGCCTCGGTGTGCACGTCCAGTGCGAACGCCGCGTCCCAGGCGTACAGCGCGTTCGAGAACGGCGCCTCCCAGCCGAATGGCGCGAGCGTGTCCTGCAGCGGAAAATCTAGCAGGCCTTTGATCCCCCAGCCGGCGAGCTCGCCCAGCGCGAGTGCCGTATTGCTCGGATCGGCGGGACGCGGCTGCGGGTCGCCGGGACCGGCGAGCCAACCCGCTTGGAACTCGCTGTAGGCGAGCGGTCCGTGCGTCTGCGTTCGCAGCGTGGCCGTCGCAAAGGCCAGCTCCGCGCGGTCGTGGTCACCGATCAGATTCGCATCGCTCTGGTACCAGTTCCCCATCGCCCATGCGGGCAGCGCCCACGGGACCTTCGCTTCGTACGTGTTGATGTACGTCGGCACACGCGGCCCGACGACGTCGCGCACCTGCGTTTCGAGAAATTGCAGGTACGCGTGGAAGCGCGGTCCGGGGTACGTGTCGTTGTCCAGATATGCGCCTTGGTCGTCGTCGAGCTGCACGGCGATCACGCGGTCGGCGACGGGCCGGAACTCTTCGAGCGCGCGGTGCAGCCAGCGCGCGGCATACTGCACGTGCGTCGGGTTGTTGAGCCAGTCCGCCGCGGCGTCGTCGCTGTGCTTGTTCTGCAGCGTCGAGGTCGCGGGGTACCGGCCTTCGAGCACGTCGTGCGGCTCCATCGCGTACTCGGGCCGCTGCAGCAGCCACGCCGGATACCCGCCGTTGCGCCACTCGTTGCGGATCACCGGGCCGGGCCGCACGATGAAGAAGAAGCCGAGCTCCTTGCCGAGGCGCAGCACTTCGTGGAGATCGCGCCGCGGGCTGGTGCGCCCGTCGAAATCGAAGTCGCCGTCCGCGAGCTCGTGCCAGTTCCACGGCACGTACAGGTCCAGCGTGTTCGCGCCGAGCTGGCGCATGCGCGTCATTGCTTCGCGCCACTGCGATCGCGGGATGCGTTCGTAGAAGAACGCGCCGCCGAGAAAGAAGAACGGCTTGCCGTCGACCTGCAGAACCGGCTCGTTGCGCGCGTCGCGCACGATGACGGCGTGCCCGAACGCAGGCGTTGCGACGGCCGCGGGGGTTGCGACGGCCGCGGGCGGCGCGGTGACGGTCCCCGGTGACGGTGATTGCGTCTGCGCGCTGGCGCCGAGCGGCGAGGTGACGCAGGCCAGCGCGAGCAGCGATGCGATCGTCGTGGCGGCGAACGGCCAGCTGCCCGTCATGCGCGCACGCACCATGAACACCACGGCGCCGAGGGCGAGCGTGCCGAGGCCGAACGCGATGGCGACCGGCCCGGTGCTGACGAATAAGAAGAGCCACCCCGCCAGCGCAATGATCGGCGGCAGCGGATAGAGCGGGACGCGGAACGGCGCGGGCGGCTGCGCCCGGCGCGTGACCGCGAGCGCGAACACCTGCGCGACGCCTTGCACGAGCACGATCCCCGCCGTGAGCGCCGCAATCACCGTGTCGAGCGAGAGCAGCGAGGCCGGGAGCGCGAGCAGTCCGATCGCGACGAGTGCCACCGACGGAAAGCGTCCGCGCGGATGCAGCCGCGCAAACGGTGCGAGGAAGTCGCCGTCGCGCGCGGCTGCGTACGGCACGCGCGCTGCCGCCAGCAGCAATCCGTACGTCGAACCGAACGCGGTGACCAGCACCGCCACCGTCACCGCGATCGCGAACGGTGCGCCGAACGCGCGCTCCGCGACGAGCGACGCGATGGTGGTCGAGCCGGCGATCTCTTTCGGCGCCAGCGCGGAGACGACGCCGACGTTGAGCAGGACGTACGCCGCCGCGACCGCGAGCACCGAGATGACGATCGCGCGCGGAATCGTTCGTGATGCCGCGACGACTTCGTCGCCGAGCGCGCACACGTCGGCATATCCGCTGTAGTCGTACAGTGTGATTACGAGCGCGGCGCCGAGCGCCGGCAGCGCGACGGCGAACGAGAACGTTGGCGGCAGCGTTTGCGCGAGTGGTGCGTGCGGGTGCGTCAGGCCGGCCAGCGCGACGGCGACCAGCGTGACGAGCGCGACGCCGCCGAGCACGAGCGCCGTGCGAGCGATTTGCGGGATCGCCCGGTACAAGGCGAGGAGGGTCACGACGCCGACCGCAGCCGCCAGCAAGTGCGTCGGCGTGGAGCCGCCGAGCGCCGGCACGAGATACGCCGCGTATTGCGCGAAGCCGATGTAGCCCGACGCGATCACGAGCGGCGCCCAGAACATGAACTGCCACACGAACAGGAACGCGAAGAACCGCCCAGCCCGGCGCGGATCGAACGCCTCGCGCAAGTACGCGTACGTCCCGCCGCTGCGCGGATAGCGCGAGGCAAGCTCGGCCCAGACGAGGCCGTCGCACAGCGCGATCAGCGCGCCGCCCAGCCACGCGATCGACGAAACCGATCCGTGGAGCGCCACGA
>JALZBE010000029.1 GCA_030947665.1 Vulcanimicrobiota bacterium
CGCGCTCGGCTTCACGCAGCTCATCGGGTTCGACGACAAGGACATTTCGACGGAGTTCACGGCGCTGCGCTCCAAAGTGATGCAGAGCCCCAGCGGCAAGGTGAAGCTGCCGATCAACGAGCCGGCCGAAGGCCGCAAGAAGTCGCAGATAGAGGAGTACCTCGACTTCTACGGCGGTCCGGGGGTTCAGCACGTCGCGATCGCAACCGACGACATCGTCGATACGGTGCGCGCGCTGCGCGCCAACGGCGTCGAGCTGCTCGACACGCCGTCGTCATACTACGAAACGCTGGGCGAGCGCGTCGGCGCAATCGAGGAGGACGTCGCGATCCTGCGCGAGCTGAGCATCCTCGTCGACAAAGACGATCAGGGCTACATGCTGCAGATCTTCACCAAGCCGCTGCAGGACCGCCCGACGCTATTCTTCGAGATCATCCAGCGCCGCGGATCGCTCTCGTTCGGCAAGGGAAATTTCAAAGCGCTGTTCGTGTCGATCGAGCAGGAACAGGCCAAGCGCGGCAACCTGTAGGGCGGCTCGTTCCCGGCTTAGACCTTGACCGTCTTCGCCGCCTTGTCGACGAAGCTGTTGTCGTAGAGCTTGGACGGGTCGGCCGTCAGCTTCTTGCCGAGGAAGAACTCGTTGGCTTCGATCACATTGCGCACGGCATCGGGGTTGATGCGCCCGACGGTGGTGTACGCGGGCCGCGAGTGCCCGAACGCGATCGCCCAATCCGACGCGTTCGCGCCGCCGCGAAACTCGTCCGACAGTGCGGCCGCGACTTTCTGGCCGGAGCTCACGGCCATGAACTTCATCGCGCGCACCAGCGCGTTGACGACTTTCTGCGTACGGTCGGGATATTTCGCGATGACGTCGGCGCGCGTGAGGCCGCCGGTGAAGCACCACGTGCTGAAGCCGAGCCACTCGCGCGTCGCCTTCGCGGTGTAGAGCTCCGCGACGGGGACCGCGCGGCCTTGGCGGATCATCAACGTCGCGTACGGATCGTTGGCCAGCGCGACGTCGACCTGTCCGCCTTGCAGCGCCGCCATCACCGTCGCGCCGCCGCCGACGCCCACCGTCTTCACATCGTCCTTGCTCAAGCCGTTGCGATGGCCGGCCCAGTGCGCGATGACGTCAGTCGCCGAGCCGACGGACGTGATGCCGATCGTCTTGCCTTTGAGCGACGCGCCGTTGGGGAACTTGCCTTTGTTCGCGGGCTTGGTGAGGATCGTGATGCCCGGCTGGTCCATGAAATCCGCGAGCATCACCAAACTCTTGCCTTGATCGGCCGCGGCGATGGCGTGATCGATCGCGTTGCCGCTGTAGTCGACGTTGCCGGAGATGAGCGCAAGGCCGGCTTCGGTGCCGCCTTTGGTGTAGATCAGGTTGACGTCGAGCCCTTCCTGATCGAAGTAGCCCAGCGCCTTCGCGACGTCCCACGGCAGATACACCAACGCGTGCTCGGAGCCCACGGCGATGGTGAGCTTCTCCTTCGGCGCTGCGGCGACGACGATGGTCGGGACGCCGAACACGGTCGACGCGCCGAGCGCGCCGGATGCGGCGATGAAGGTGCGGCGATTGACTGACATGCGGTTCTCCTTCGTGACGGCGGACCGGGACGGCTGCGCTACAGGGCGGTTTTCCAGAGGATCAATCGGCGCTGCACCCAGCGGATGAACGTGTCGACCAGCGTGACCAGCACCATCAGGATGACCAAGCCGGCGAACACGCCGGCGGTGTTGTAGTTCGACTCGGAGTACACGATCCGGTAGCCGACTCCCGCGTTGGCCCCGAAGTACTCGGCGACGACCGCGCCGATCAGCGCGAAGCCGACGGCGGAACGCAGCGACGAGAAGATCCAGGTGAGCGCGGACGGGACGAGCACGTGGCGGATGACGTCCAGCCGCTTCGCGCCCATCACGCGGGCGTTCGCGACCAGCGTGGGGTCGACATCCTTGATGCCCGCGTAGGTGGCGAAGAACACGACGAACAGCACCAGCGCGACGGCGCTCGCCATCTTCGACTGGAACTGGAAGCCGAACCACAGGATGAACAGCGGTACCAGCGTGACGCGTGGGATCGAGTTGAGCAGCACCAGCAACGGCTCGAACACCGCGCCGAGAAACCGGTTGGACGCGAGCACGATGCCGAGCACGATGCCGGCCAGCGCGCCGACGATCAGCCCCGCGATCGTTTCCGACATCGTCGTGATCACATCGCCGACGATGTAGCCGTGCCGCCACCAGTCGGCGATCTGAAGCCCGATGTCGCTCGGTTTCGAGAAATAGACCTTGTCGATCCAGCCGGCCTGGCCGCCGGCTTCCCACAGACCGAGCACGACGAGCGTCAGCGCGAGCTGCGTGCCGAGCACGAGCCGGCGGTCAACCGGCCGTAGTTGCTCGCGCATAGCTTTCCAGGACCTCGTCGCGCAGGTCGTTCCACATCTTGGAGTACAGCTCGGTGAACCGCGGCTCGAAGCGCACCTTCTCGATGTCGCGCGGCCGCGGGAGCGGAACGTCGTAGCGCACCTTCACGCGCGCGGGGCCGGAGGTCATCACGATCACCTCGTCCGCCAGCGCGATCGCTTCTTCGAGATCGTGCGTCACGAAGATCACCGTCTTGCGCGAGCCTTGCCACAGATCGAGCAGCTCGCCTTCCATCAGGTTGCGCGTCTGCACGTCCAGCGCGGAGAACGGCTCGTCCATGAGCAGGATCTCGGGATCGTACACAAGCGTCTGCGCCAGCGACACGCGCTTGCGCATCCCGCCGGAAAGCTGGTGCGGAAACGACGCCTCGAAACCGCGCAGCCCGACGCGCGCGATCCACTCGGCGACCCGTTGCAGCGCATCCCTGCGCGGAACACCGCGCAGCTGCAGCGGCAGCAGCACGTTGTCGCGCACGGTCTTCCACGGCATGAGCGCGTCGCGCTGGAATAAAAATCCGATCCCCTCGGTGATCCCGTCGACCGGCTTGCCGCGTACCTCGACGACGCCGCTCGACGCGCGGTCGAGCCCGGAGATCAGCGAGAGCGTGGTCGACTTGCCGCAGCCCGACGGGCCGACGAGCGCGACGAAGCGTTCGGGCTCAACCGCGAAGTCGACGTCGCGCAGCGCCGTGTAGCCGGTTTCGAACGTCTTCGTGACGTCGCGAAACGCGATCACCGGCGCGATGGTTCGGCTCCGATCTTCAGCTCCGCGAGGACCGCGGCCGTGTCGGCGCCGATCGCGCGCGCCGCGTGATCGCTCACGGTCGGGTGCGCGCGAAAGCGCGGCACCGGCGCCGTCGTCGCGACGCTGTTGCCCGCGTCATCGGGCAGATGCCGCACGACGCCGCGCGCGCGGACTTGCTCGTCGGCGACGACGTCCGCGATCGAGGAGATCGGCCCCGCCGGCACGCCAGCGTCCGCGAGCAACTGCGCGGCATCCGCCACGTCGACCGACCTCGTCCACACTTCGATGAGCGCGTCGAGCTCCGCTGCATGCTCCGAGCGTTCGCGGTTGCCGCGAAAACGCGGTTCGTCCGCGAGTTCGGGGCGGCCCATCACCGCGACGAAGCGCTTGAAGATCGAGTTCGCGTTCGCACCGATCGCAATCCACTTGCCGTCACGCGTCGGGTACACGTTCGACGGCACGGCCGAGCCCATCAGGTTGCCGGAGCGCTCGCGCACGAGTCCGAGCGCGTCGTATTCCGGCAGAATTCCCTGCGTCAGCGCGACCGACGACTCCAGCAGCGACACGTCGACGTAGTCGCCGACGCCGTCGCGTTCACGCGCGAACAGCGCCGCCTGGACGCCGGCGACACAGTACAACGCCGCGAGCTCGTCGGCGAGCGAGAACCCGACGCGCACCGGCGGCCGGTCGGGGAAGCCCGTCACGTAGCGCAACCCGCTCATCGACTCGGCGATGTTGCCGAACCCGGCGCGGTCGCGATACGGACCGTCCTGGCCGTACCCACTGATCGAGGCATAAACGATGCGCGGGTTCTCAGCACGCAAGCCGTCGTAGCCGAGCCCCCACGCCTCGAGCCGCCCGGGCCGGAAGTTCTCGATGAGCACGTCACATTGAAGCGCGATCGCGCGCACCGTCGCGCGGTCAGCCTCGTCGTGCAGGTCGAACTCGAGAAACCGCTTGTTGCGGTTGTGCGACTTGAACCACCACGACGTCCCGTCGGGCGCCGGCGCCCCCCACGTCCGCAGCCCGTCGCCCTCGCCCGGTTCCACCTTGAGCACCTCGGCCCCGAGATCGGCCAAGAGCCGCCCGGCCGCAGGCCCGGCCACGGACGAGCCCAGCTCCAAAACCCGAATGCCGTCCAGCGGCGCCCGATACGAGGTCATACGGTGACGAGATCGACGTCGTACATTTCTAAACGACGGTCGGCCGTAATCAAACGAAACCCTTCCACGATACTCTGCGCCACGAGAAGCCGGTCGAACGGATCGTCATGGTGTCGCGGAAGATCCGCCACGGCCAGTGCGTGCTCCAGCCGCACGTCAATGACGCGGAAATCGCCGCCTGCCGCACGCGCGGCGATATAGGAGGCGGGCGGCGCCGGCAGCTCGAGTTTGCCGATCGAATACTTGATGGCGATCTCCCACGCCGAAGCCGTCGAGAGATACAGCGTCGACTCGGGATCGAACATGATGCGTTGCGCCTTCTTGCCGATCTTGGACGAACCGAGCATCCACCACAGCCAGACGTGCGTGTCGAGCAGCAGCCTCACGTGAAATGGCGCATGATCTCAGGCGGCAACGGATCGTCGAAGTCGTCCGGCACTTCGAAGCGTCCACGATCGATGCCGAAGCCCCGGTTGGGGTACCGTTCGGCGACCGGCTCCCCCAAGCGGACGATCTTGGCGACCGGCCGGCCGTGCCGGGCGATCACGACCTCTTCTCCGCGTTCGGCCAAGTCGACGAGCTGCGAGAGCTTGGCCTTCGCCTCGGCGATGTTCACCGCTTCCATGACTGTAGAATACCGAAGGTGACCAACGTTGGTCAAGTCGAATTGAGGGCCATGCCCCTTCTCCTCTCGCCGACGTCGCCGACCGTCGACGCCGTGATGCTCGAAGCCCGTGCCGCCGGGTTCGCGAAACGCTCCATCAAGAACCAGGCAAAGCTCGCCGCAATCGACCTCGCCATCAGCTGCATCGACCTGACCACGCTCGAAGGCCGCGATTCGCCCGGGCGCGTGCGGTCGCTGTGCGCGAAGGCCGCCTATCCCGCCCCAGGCGCACCGCGCGTCGCCGCGGTCTGCGTCTATCCGAATTTGGTCGCGGTCGCGAAGGAAGCGCTGCGCGGCACCGGCGTGAAGATTGCATCGGTCGCGACCGCGTTTCCGAGCGGCCTCTCATCGCTCGACGTTAAGCTGCGCGACACCGAAGCAGCCCTCGAATCAGGCGCCGACGAGATCGACATGGTAATCGACCGCGGCGCCTTCCTCGCCGGTCAGGAATCTCAAGTGTTCGCCGAGATCGCCGCGGTGAAAAAACTGTGCGGACCGATTCATCTCAAAGCGATCCTCGAGACCGGCGAGCTCGGCTCGTACGACGCGACGCGGCGCGCGAGCGACCTCGCGCTCGAAGCGGGCGCCGACGTCATCAAGACGTCGACGGGCAAGATCGGCACGTCCGCGACCCTCGCGACGGCGCTCGTCATGGCCGAAGCGATCCGCGACTTCGAGCACCGCACCGGCGAGCGGCGCGGGCTAAAAGTCGCGGGCGGTGTGCGCAACACCAAAACGGCGATCGCGTACCTGGTGCTGCTCGACGAAACGTTGGGCGACCCGTGGCTCTCGCCCGACCTGTTCCGCATCGGCGCGAGCGCGCTGCTCGACGACCTGCTACTCCAGCGCCAAAAGCTCGCGACGGGCCGGTACGGCTCGCTGGATTACATCGCCAAGGACTAGCCCGTCAGGTTGGCCGCTTACGCTGCTTTCCGGACGGCATCGGGGTCCGGCTGAGGGGTCCTTTCGTGGGCGGGCGAATCCCCTAGCATGGCTCTCGCCTATGCGCCTTCGCTCGAATCGACGCCCGTCCGGATCGCGCAGCGGTACGATCACTTCATCGGCGGCCGCTGGGTCCCGTCGTCGGGCCGTGAGACGTTCGCGACCACCAACCCGGCGACGGAGGACGAGCTGGCCCAAGTAGCCTCCGGCACGGCCGAGGACGTCGACCGGGCCGTCGCCGCCGCCCGCGAAGGTTACGAGAAATACTGGCGCCCGATGCGCCCGGCCGATCGCGCGAAATACGTCTACCGCGTCGCACGCGCAATCACCGAGCGCTCGCGCGAGCTCGCGGTGGTCGAGACCAAGGACGGCGGCAAGCCCATCAAGGAGTCGCGCGACTTCGACGTCGTGCAGACCGCGGCGAACTTCTTCTACTTCGCGGGCTGGGCCGACAAGCTGCGCTACGCGATCAACGGTGTCAGCGATCCGGCGCCGGTCGGCGTCGTCGGCTCGATCGTTCCATGGAACTTCCCGCTGCTGATGGCCGCCTGGAAGATCGCGCCCGCGATCGCGTGCGGCAACACGGTCGTGCTCAAGCCCGCCGAGACGACGCCGTTGACGGCGCTGCTGCTCGCGCAGATCTGCGAAGAAGCCGATTTGCCGCCGGGCGTCGTCAACGTGATCACCGGCGACGGCCGCACCGGCGCGGCGCTGGTCGCGCATCCGGGCGTCGACAAGATCGCGTTCACCGGCTCGACCGAGGTCGGCAAGCTCATCCAGAAGACCATCGCCGGCACGCGCAAGCGCATCACGCTCGAGCTCGGCGGCAAGGCCGCGAACATCGTGTTCGCCGACGCCCCGCTCGATCAAGCGATCGAAGGCGTCGTCAACGGTATCTACTTCAACCAAGGGCACGTGTGCTGCGCGGGCTCGCGGCTTTTGGTGCAGGAGAACGTGCACGACGCGGTCGTCGCGAAGCTGAAGGCGCGCATCGAGACGCTGCGGCTGGGCGATCCGCTCGACAAAAATACCGACATCGGCGCGATAAACTCGGCCGCGCAGCACGCGAAGATCAGCGAGCTCATCGAGAGCGGCGTCGCCGAAGGTGCGGTGCTCTACCAGCAGTCGTGCGCGCTGCCCGAGCGCGGTTACTTTCACCGCGCGGCGTTCTTCACCGGCGTGTCGCAGTCTCATCGCATCGCGCGCGAGGAGATCTTCGGACCGGTCCTGTCGATCATGACGTTCCGGACGGCCGACGAAGCGATCGAGAAAGCGAACAACACGCCGTACGGGCTGTCGGCCGGGGTATGGACCGACAAGGGCGCGAAGTCGATGTACGTCGCGCAGCGTTTGCAAGCAGGTGTGGTGTGGTGCTCGACGTTCAACCAGTTCGACCCCAGCTCGCCGTTTGGCGGCTATCGTGAATCGGGCTTCGGCCGCGAGGGCGGCGTCGCGGGACTGCGCTCGTATCTGTCCGTCTAAGCGGAGCTGACCGCGGTGGACCAAGACCGCGAGCTGCGCCTCGCGCATCGCGAGCTCGCCTTCGCGAACCGCTTGCTGCAAGCGTACACCGACAACACGTCGCTCGGTTTCGTCCGCTGGGATCACGAGCTGCGCATCGTCGAGTGGTCGGTGCGCGCGGTGGAGATTTTCGGCTGGACGTTCGACGAGGTGCGCGGGCGGACGTTCGACGAGGTCGGGCTGGTCTATCTCGCCGACACGGCCCGGGTCGCCGAGACGGGCCGGACGATGCAGCACGGTCCGGCGACCGCGAGCGTCACCGAGAACCGCAACGTCACCAAGGACGGGCGCGTCCTGCACTGCCGCTGGTTCAGCTCGCGCATCCCGATCGACGGATCGTTCCAGATCGTCTCGCTCGTCGACGACGTCACCGACGTCGTGCGCACGACCGAATCGCTCGAGGCGAGCGAAGAGCGCTTCCGCTCGATCTTTGAATATAGCCCCGAACCGATGCTGGGGATGTCGCCCAACGGAACCATCGTGCGGGCGAACGCTGCGGCCGCGCGCGAGTACGGCGGCAGCATCGACGACCTGCTGGGGCATCCGGCGAGCGACTTCTTGACCTCGTCGCAGATTGAGGACGCGAACCGCGCCTTCAAATCCGCGGCGCGCGGCACCGCCGTCACGCTGGAGGCGCTGGCGCTGCGCGCGCACGGCCCGCCGGTGTCCGTGCTGGTGACGTTCATCCCGATCGTCTTCCGCGGCTCGATCACGGGCGTGCACCTCGTCGCGCGCGACCTCACCGCCGTGCGCCGCGCCGAGCGCGAGGTGGCCGTGCAAAGCAGCCGGCTGCGCGAGCTGTACCTCGTTGCCGCGACGGCGGACTCCACGCCGGAACTGCTCATCGCGTCGACGATCGACGCCGGATGCCGGCTGCTGGGGATGACCGCGGGCTCGCTGTACGACGCCGAAGCGGATCGCAGCGTGTCCACCGTCGGCAATCCGATCCCGCGCCGCCTCGCAAAGCTCGCGCTCGCGACGGACGGCGCCCTCGCGCTCGACGATCTGCGCGGCGTGCCGTATCTCGGCGAGGCGGAGTTCGGCGAGCAGCCGCCGTGCGCGTACGTTGGAACGGCGATCGAGGTCGGCGGCGTGCGGTACGGCTCGCTGTCTTTCGCGGCCGACGAGCCGCGCGCGGAGCCGTTCACGCCGAGCGACCGCGATCTGGTGCAGCTCATGGGCGTGCTCGTGAGCTCGGCGATCGAACGCGGGCACTCGCGCGCACGGCTCAAGCACCTTGCGTACAACGACCAGCTCACCGCCTTGCCGAACCGCGCGTGGTTCGTCGAGCGCTTGCGCGACGAGCTCGTGCTTGCGCGCGCGGCGAAAATGCGCGTCGCGGTGATGTTCCTCGACCTCGACCGCTTCAAAGACATCAACGACTCGCTGGGACACGCGCTGGGCGACCGTATGCTGCGCATGATCGGCGACCGCCTCACGGCCGTCGTCGGCAGCGAAGGGCTGGTCGCACGGATGGGCGGCGACGAGTTCATCGTGCTGATCGGCAACGATCCCCCGACCGCGCTGATCGAAACGCTGGCGCAGCGCATCATCGCGGCCATCGACGAGCCGCTCGTCATCGACGGCTACGAGCAGTTCTTGACGACGTCGATCGGGATCGCGATCTTCCCCGACGACGGCGACGACGCGGATGCGCTGATCAAGCACGCCGACGTCGCGATGTACCGCGCGAAAGAACGCGGGCGCAATACCCACCAGTTCTTCACGCCGGCGCTCGCGGCGGCACTCCGCTCGCGCTTGTCGCAGGAGAAATCGCTGCGCAAGGCGCTCGAGCGCGACGAGTTCGTGCTGCACTACCAACCGCAGTTCGAGCTCGACGGCGAGCGGCTCGTGTCGCTCGAGGCGCTCGTGCGCTGGCAGCATCCGCAGCTCGGTCTGATCGGCCCCGACCAGTTCATCCCGAGCGCGGAGATGAGCGGGCTGATCGTAGGCCTGGGCGATTGGGTGCTCGAAACCGGCTGCCGCCACATTCGCGAATGGCAAGCGATCGTGCCGGAGCTGCGGCTCGCGGTCAACCTGTCGGCGCGCCAATTTCACCAAGCCGCGCTCAGCGAAAAAATCCGCGACCTGCTCGCGCGCACGGGATTGCGGCCGGATCACCTCGAGATCGAGATCACTGAGTCCGTCGCGATGAGCGACGCGGCGATCTCGATCCAAATCCTCGAAGACTTGGGGCGCGCGGGGGTGCGGCTTGCGGTCGACGACTTCGGCACGGGGTACTCGTCGCTCG
Source organism: Vulcanimicrobiota bacterium (assembly GCA_030947665.1). Classification (GTDB taxonomy): domain Bacteria; phylum Vulcanimicrobiota; class Vulcanimicrobiia; order Vulcanimicrobiales; family Vulcanimicrobiaceae; genus Vulcanimicrobium. The sequence goes on from JALZBE010000029.1 coordinate 9,710, forward strand.
GATATCTGCGGCGCTTTCCGCTCGACAGCCTGAAGATCGACAAGTCGTTCGTCCGCGAGGTCCTCGTCGAGCCCGACGACGCGACGATCGTGCGCACCGTCATCGGGATGGCGCACAGCCTGGGCCTGGACGTGTGCGCCGAAGGCGTCGAAACGCGCGAACAGCTCGCGTTCCTGCGAGCGGAAGGCTGCGACCGCGCCCAGGGCTTTCTGTACGGCCGGCCCATGGCCGCCGAGGACGTCGAGGGCTTCCTCGCTCGGCGCGGGAATCGGGCCGCAGTCGGGTAAGATCGCTGGCGTGGACACGCTCGCTCCCGCCCACGCCGTCGACCGGGAGGCAATGGCGTCGCGCTATCGCGCGAACCGCCGCCGGACGGCCGGCCTGTTCGCGACGATCGCGCCGGACGCGTACGAAGACCGGCCGCTTCCGCTGCGGCACCCGTTCGTCTTCTACGACGGGCACATCCCAGCGTTCGCCTTCATCACGCTTGTCCGGGACGCGCTGAAACGCCCGTCGGTCGATCCCGACCTGGAAAAACTCTTCAACCGCGGTATCGATCCCCGCGACGCAACGGTCGCGGCACGGTACGCGCGCCCGGCATGGCCGGAGCGCGCGGCCGTAAAGCGGTTCACGGCGGCGTGCGACGCCGCAATCTTCGAGGCGTACGCGACGGCGCAGCTCGACGACCCGTCCAACCCCAACCTCGTGCACGCGCAGGCGGCGTGGAACATCCTCGAGCACGAGGAGATGCACCACGAGACGCTCTCGTACATCATTCACCGGCTCGCGCGCGAGAAGCAGCGCGGGATCCTCGCCGAACACCGGGACGTCGCCCCGCCGCAGCGCGATCCGGTCGCGGTCCCGGCCGGGCGTGCGACGCTGGGCGCGCGCCGTGACGCGATCCCGTTCGGCTGGGACAACGAGTTCGACGAGCATGTCGTCGACGTCGGTGCCTTCGGCGTCGACGCGTACGACGTGACCAATGGCGAGTACCTGGCGTTCGTGCGCGACGGCGGCCCCGCGCCCGTCAACTGGTTCGAGCAGGACGGCGCGTGGATGCTGCGCGCGATGTTCGAGGATCTGCCGCTGCCGTTGTCGTGGCCGGTGTGGTGCACACAAGAGCAGGCGACGGCGTTCGCGCGCTGGAGCGGCGGTCGGCTGATGACGGAACCCGAATACCATCGCGCCGCGTACGGCACGCCGGCCGGCGACGAGCGCGCGCATCCCTGGGGGGACGACGCGCCCGACCCCGCGCGCCACGGCAACTTCGGCTGGCGCCGGTTCGATCCCGAACCTGCCGGTTCGTCGCCGCACGGCGCGAGCGCGTTCGGCGTGCACGATCTGGTCGGCAACGGCTGGGAATGGACCTCGACGACGTTTGCGCCGTTCGCGGGCTTCGAGCCGATGGCGTCGTACCCGCTGTACTCCGTGGACTTCTTCGACGGCATGCACTACGTAATGAAAGGCGCCGCACCCGTGACCGCTTCGTCACTGGTGCGGCGCTCGTTCCGCAACTGGTTCTACTTCGACTATCCGTACATGGACGCGGCCTTCCGCCGCGTCTACGACTGATCCAAGTCGATCAGGGTTTGGGCGGCGGTGAGTAGGCGCCCTTAGGCGCCGGCAGGTAGCGATGGCTGTGAAGAATCGCTTTGCCTTGCGCGTTGGTCATGAGCGTCACCATGTCGGCCGCTTCTTTCGGGTTCTTCGCCGACTTCGGAATGAAGATGTAGTAGACGGAGTCGATGTTGAACTTGTCGGGGATCGGAATCGACTGGTATTTCGACGGGTCGAGGGAGGAGACGAAACCGATCATCGCGTCGGCCTGCCCCGAATCGAGGCCCTTGAGCACGTCATCTTCGGACTGCAGCGAGTTGAAATAGTCGGGCGAGTTCTGGCGGACCTTCAGCGGGAAATCCGCGCCGTATTCGGCGGCGGCGTTCTTGAGCAAGGTCCGCGCGAGCGTGCCGACCGCCGAGCCGGTACCGTTCGCCATCCCGACCTTGACGCCCGGATTCGCCAGATCTTTGAACGTCTTGACCTTCGTCTCGCCGCGCCGGACGATGATCGCCTCGCGATTGGTCAGCACGGCAACCGGGGTGTTGATGTGCGAGGTCAGCTTGTCGACCTGATTCTTTCCGACGACCACGATGTCGATGGGGCCGTCGGCTTCGACGTCGGCTTGGATGACGCCGCCGCCGAGATACTTCGCCGCGATGGTCGTGCCTTTGTGCTTCTGTTCGTAGATCTTGGCGAACTGCTCGAACGGCGGCCTCACGCTTGAGGCGACCTCGGCGT
>JALZBE010000030.1 GCA_030947665.1 Vulcanimicrobiota bacterium
GTCAGCAGCAGCGCGTCGCGATCGCGCGCGCGCTCGTGAACGAGCCGGCGCTGCTGCTCGCGGACGAGCCCGCCGGCGAACTGGACTCGCGCACCGCGGAGCACGTGCTCGAGCTGCTGGGGACGCTCAATGCGCGCGGCCAAACCCTGCTCGTGGTCACGCACAGCGAAGCCGTGTGGCGGCGCGCGCGGCGCGTGATCAGGCTCGCCGACGGCCGCGTCGTGGCGGACGATGCGGCGTAGCACCGCCCTCCTGGCGCTAGCCGCGCTCGCGGACTGCGCGTCCCGCAGGGCGTCGCCGCCGCGCCCATCCACGACGCCGGGGCGCCCGGTGCGCATCGTCGCGCTGGGCGACTCGCTCGCTCTCGGCACGGGCGCGTCGGCGCCGCGCAATGCCTTCATCTTTCAAGCGTTCCTGCGCGTGCTCGCGCAGCATCCGGGCAGCCGCGTCGACAACTTCGCGATCGGCGGCTCGACCGCCGCCGACGTGCTGCGGCTGCAAGTGCCGCGGCTCGCGCATGCGCGTGCTGATGTCGTCGTGGTGTGCGTCGGCGGCAACGACGTGTTGCAGCGCGTCGGGGCGGCGGATTTCGCCCGCACGTACGGCGAGCTCGTCGCACGCGTGCGCGCGCTGCAGCCGCACGCCGCGATCGTGTGCTGCGGCGTGCCCGACGTGGGTCTGAGCCCCCTCTTCACCGGCGCCGACCACGACGCGGTGACGAGCCTCTCGCGCGCGAATGACGGCGCGATCCGCATCGTCGCACAGCACGCGCGTGCGGCGTTCGTCGACCTCTACGCGACGACGCTGCGCCAGCACGGCGCGGTCAACCGCTTCCTCTCAGAAGATCGCTTCCACCCGTCGGACGCGGGCTACGCGGAGCTCGCCGACGCGCTGTCGCCCGCGCTGCTGCGCGCGGCGGCGCGCTAGAAGCTCTGGCCTAGCTTCGCGCGCCCCGCGGCGTTCGGCGTGAGATAGATGCGCTCGTGCGCGTAGTCGAAACCGACGGTGAACCAGCGCAGCACCTTGTCGCCGATCACGCCGTCCATCTCGGTGGTATAGCTGCCCGCCGACGTGACGCGATACCCGAGCACGCTGGGCACGTGCAGCGTGCCGAGCTCCAGCGTATGCACGAACGCCGGTTTGGTGGCGAACGCCCCGCCGACGCCGATCTGCTCCGGGCCCTCGGAGTACACGCCGCCGTCGTCGTCGTGCAGCGCGTTGGGATTACGGCGCGTGAAGTAATCGAACATCAGGAACGAACCGCTGCCGCCGGTATCGAGCCCGACGCGTTCCGCGACGGCACCGTCGAACGATACCGTGACGAGCGGGATGCCGCGCCCGAAGCGCGCCGCAAGCGCCACGGTCTGGGCGCCGAACGGTGCGACGTACGCGCTGCTCGGAACCGCGGTAACGCGCTGGTGCTCGTAGTCGATCGTCACGCCGAGCTGCGCGAGGAAGTCGAACCCGAGCAGCCCGCCGATGCGTCCGCCGCGCTTGCCCGTCCAACCCAGCGGAACCACGCCGACCACCAGGTCGCGCATCGTGAGCGCTCCGGCGCGCAGCTCGGGGACGACCGCGCGTGCGTATGTCGCGCGCCCGGCGACCACGTGTGAGTGCTCGCCGTACAGCCGCAGGCCGATCCTCCGGGCGACGTTCGCGTCGACGACGATGCCCGACGCGCCCGTGTCGAGCACGAAGTCGACGGTCGTGTCGCCGATGCGCACGGCGACGTACACATGCTCGGCAAAGTCCGCGGGCAATTCGGCGCTGGACACGCCCTCCGGAAAAGCCACCAGCGCGCGCCGGCTCGGCGGGCGCTCCAGCTCGGCGTCGCCGACGCGGCCCGGCGTGAACTCGGTCACCCGGGAATCGCTCTTCGTCTGCGCGACCGTGTTGTCGACGTGCCAGTGGTGCGCGAAGACGCGGCCGCCGTCGTCGCGGAAGTCGTCGTACGTCGTCGTCACCGTGCCGGTGCCGAGGATGCGCTCGCGCCGCACGACGTGCCAGCTCACCGGGTCGACATACTCTTTGCGGCCCCAGCCTTTCGCGTTGAGCGTCGCGACCGCGTACGCGTCGACCGGCGCGCGCACGCGCGTCACCGTGGTCGTGAGCGTCTCCGGCTTCGCCTGGCCGGGATCGAGCCGGTCGTCGATGGTCACGCCGTTCTCGTCTTGGAGCCAGTGCGCGCCGTGCACGATCCCGTTCTCGGCGTGAAACGGCGGGCTGTCGTCGATGGTGCGCTCGTCGGTGCCGCGCACCAGATGCCGCTCCGTCGTCGTCGTGCCGTCCGACGACGTCGTGACGATCGTCTCGCGATATGCGCTGGGCTCGCGCTCGGCGGCGCCGACGTGCGCGCGAATCTCGGCCGCCGTCGGAACGGGATCCGCGGCGCGCGCAAAGGCCGGCGTCGCTAGCAGCAGCGCTGCGAGCATCAGCGCCGCGCGGCGCGCGGCGCTCATTCGCGAATCCCCATCGCCTTGCGCCCGACGTCGTTCGGTACGAGATAGACCCGGCTGTTGCCGTAATCCAGACCCAGGGTGAACATCCGCAGGAACACGTCGCCGATGATCCCGTCCGACGCTCCGGCGTAGCTACCCGCCGACGTGACGCGGTATCCGACGAAGTCGGTGAAGCGAATGTTGCCAAGCTTGAGGGCTGCGATCTGATACGGCCGGGTATCGAACGAGCCGCCGATGCCGTGAAAGCGCTTCGGCCGGCTGCGCGCGCCTTCGCCTTCGTCCTTGAGCGCTTCGGGGTGACGGCGCGCAAAGTAGTCGAAGATCAAGAACGTTCCGACGCCGCCCGTATCCAAGATGAAGCGCTCGGCCAACGCGCCGTTGATGGCGACATCGGTCATCGGCACGCCGCTGCCGATGCGGACATCAAGCGAGGTGGTGTGGGGCGCCGCCGGCGGTACATAGGCTTCGCCGGGGACGACCGTGACGCGTTTGTGCTGGTAGTCGATGGTGACGCCGAGCTCCGCGAGAAAGTCGAACCCGAGCAAACCGACCACTTTCACGCTTCCGGTCTCGTCATTGCCTTGCGGGATCGCCTGCACGGCGACGTCGTGCAGTATGAGATTGCCGATGCGCATCTCCGGGACGCGGGTGCGCGCGGTCGTGTAGCGCTGTGCCGTTACCGTCGACCGCTGTGCGTGGAGCGGCAACCCGAGCTCCTTCGCGACCTGCATGTCGATGGTGATCCCGCTTGCGCCCGTATCGAGCACGTAGTCGAGGCCGCGCCCGTTGATCGTCACGCGTACGTACACGTGCTGCGGGCCGAAGGTCGCCGGGAGGTCGACCGACGTGACGCCGTTCGGGAATTCGACGAGCTGCCGCCGGCTATGCACGATCTCGACGTTGGCGGCGGCGACGGGAGCGGTGTCGTACTCGGTGATTTTCACATCGCTGCTGATCCCGGACGTGCCGCCGTCGACATGCCAGTGGTGCGCGAACGTTCGGCCGTGGTCCGCGCGAACATCGTCGTACGTCGTCGTCGCGGTGCCGTTGGGGGCGATGACTTCGCGCCGAACGACGTACCATGCGGCCGGATCGATGAATTCCTTGACGCCGTAGCCGCGCGCATTCAGCGTTGCGATCACGTATGCGTCGGACGGTTTCTGGCCGTGCGTCACGGTCGCGACGGCTGGTTCGCCCGTCGCGGCACCGGGGTCGGGCTGATCGAGCACGGTCTGCCCGTTGTCGTTCTGGTGCCAGGCCTGACCGTTTTCGTTGCCGCGTTCGCTGTGGAACGGCGGCGTGTCGTTCGTCTCGCGCCAGCTCGCGCCGCGCTGAAAGCGCCGCACCGTCGACGTCGTCGCGTTCGACGACACCGTGACCGTCGTCTGCCGCGACTCGGCCGGAAGCAAACCCGCCGCGGTGCGCACGCGCTCGCGAATCGTCGCGACGTCGGGCGGCGTCGCTTGCGGGGACGCGGCTACGGGCAGCGCGACCGGTGCGAATAGCAAAAAGAAGGCCGGCACAAGCCGAAACAACCGACTCGTCACGGCTACTGGATTCCCGCGCGCCGGGTGGCAGGCCTCTACAGCAGCGCCAGCTGAGCTCCCGCAGCGTCGGGTGCGAGTGCGCGATAGCGCTTGAAACTGGTGGTCCGGCACGCGGCGTGGACGCGTTCCGCGACCGTCCGGACGTACGCCGGTTCCGCGTAACGCCCGCGACCGAATAAGCGCTCGTAGCGTTCAACCAACTCCGGCCGGGTCGATGCCAGGAACGCGAAGTACGCGTCGCGCGTGATTGTGCCGAGGTTGAGCGCGCCGTGCCATACGTGCGATGCGCCGGCGTCCGCCGCGGCGTGCACGACCGCAGCGAGCGATTCGGGAGCATCGGTCAGGTCGGGCAGCACCGGCGCGACCGCGACGCCGACGCGAATGCCCGCATCGGCGAGCGCGCGCACCGCGCGCAAGCGCTGACCCGGGGGCGCAACCGTGGGTTCGATCTCGCGCGCGACCGCGTCGTCCAGCGTGGCGATGCTGACGGCGACGCCGACGTCGGCGCGCCGCGCGCACTGCGCGAGCAGGTCGAGATCGCGCACGACGAGCGGCGAGCGCGTCGTGATGTGGAACGGTGCGCGCGCGTCGCGCAGCGCCGGCAGAATCTCGCGCATCAGCCGGTACCGCCCTTCGAGCGCTTGATACGGATCGGTCGCGGTGCCGATCGCGATCTCTTCGCCGCGGTACGTGCGCCCGTGCAGCTCGGCCCGCAGCACGGCCGCGATGTTGACCTTCACGCCGAGCACCGAGCCCCACTCGCGCACGCCGTCGAGCTCGCGGTACGCGTGTGTCCCTCGCGCGTAGCAAAACACGCATTGGTGGGCGCAGCCCGTGAACGGGTTCAGCGACCAGGTGAAGCCCATGCCGCGCACGCGGTTGAGCGCGCTCTTCGCGGCGATCTCTTCGACTCGAATCTCGCTCGGCCGGCGAGCGATCGGAAGCCCCGCCATCGAACACGCGTTCGATGGCGGGGGCGCTCACCCCTCCGGGCTGGCCCTACCCGTTCGTGCGGACGAAGCTGTTCCAGTACCACACGCCCCACGCACCGACGAGCGCGGACCAGATGATCAGCACGACGCCCCAGTTCGGGAGCCGCTGGCGCACGCCGATCGCCATCAGCGCGAACAGATACGGCAAGAAATCGAGCGCGTGCCGCATGCCGAACTGCACCCAGCCGTTGAGGTAGTACAAGAACTCCGGGGCGGCGACGAGGGCCGTCGTGATCCACAGCGCGGTGACGACGTTCCGCGGCGTCTTCGCGAGGAACGCCAGCACGAGCGCGGGGCTCGTGAACGTGAGCGCGATGCCCGTCTTATCGGGCTCGACGTACGGCCACGTCGGCTGCTGCAGCCACTCCTTGAGGATCGGTGCGCGGAAGAAGAACGAGTAGATTTGGTACGGCAGATACGAAAGCCGGAACGGTGAGCCGTCCGGCTGGCCCCATGCGTCCGCATGGTAATACACGGTGTGGCCGATGTCGAAGATCGTGCCCCACATCAGCTCGTCGTAGCCCACGAACGCGATCGCCCAGCACGCGAGCACGATGCCGAATGACCGCAGCCGCACGATGCGCTGCGCGCGCGACGGTATCGCTCCGGCGAAAGCGCCCGTCCACAAGGCCCAGGCGAACAGCGGCAGCGCCGCGACTTCCGGGAAGCGCGCGCCGCTCGCGAGCACGGCGCACAAACCCACGAGCCAGCCGCGATTCTTGCCGCACAGCTCGAGCAGCCCGCCGAGCACGAACGTCAGCGCGCAAAGGTGCGCGAGGAACCACACGTCGCCCAGCTCCGCGCACCACCACACATCGGTGCCGGCGACGAAGAACATCGTCAGGAAGATCTTGGTCGAGAGGTCGGTCACGCCGAGCCGCTCGGCGAGCAGCCATGCGAGCCCGGTCGCGACGGCGGCGAACACGATCGCGACCGTCGTCTGGTTCGCGGCGTTGCCCCAGATCGCGACCGACGGCAGCATGAACAGCGCCGGCACGGGCCCGTCGACGCCGTAGTAGTGCCCGTTGTACTGGACGGCGTCCATCCATTTTCCGGGCCAGTCGATCCACATCCGGCCGTGCAGCCACGCGTACGCGACCCGGACGTAGTTGTTCTGCTGCGTCGAGCGCAGGTGCGAGCTGATGAGGATCACGACAAACGTGACCGCGGCGGCGGCCGCCGCGCCGGAGAACCGGCGCAGGGGGACCACCACGGTCCGGAAGCGAGACGCGGCGACCATCTTCGGCGCGACCGATTCGGCCGAGCGTAACCGTCGCCCCGCCGCCGGGGTAGGAGAACCTTGCGATGTATCAACGAGGCTCACCCTACGACCGCCCGTCCTACGGCCGGCAATACGCCCCGCAGGCGGCGGGCAGCGCCGTCAACCTCCTGGGCCTGGTCCTCGGGATCACCGGGATCGGCTTCCTGATCACGGCCGTCGCGTCGTACCTGTTCCGCGACATCTCGTACGGCGCGGGCTTCATGGCGCTGATCGCCGGGTTCGTGCTGCTGTTCGTGATGAACGCGGTGCGCAACAGCCCGCGGATCGCGCTGCTGTGGTTCTACGCCTTCACGTTCCTCGAGGGGATCGGGCTCGCGCCCGTCATCGCGCGCTATGTGAACACGCTCGGCCCCGACGTGGTCGTGAACGCGGCGGGAACCACCGGCTTCGGCATGCTCGTGCTGGGCGGCGTCGCGTTCGTGTTCTCGGTCGACTGGCGCCGCTTCGCCGGGATCGCGCTCGGCCTGCTCGTCGCGCTGATCGTGATTTCCGTGATATCACTCTTCACCCACTGGGTGCATCCGACCACGATCTCGTGGATTACGCTCGGCGTGTTCACGCTCTTGACGCTCGTCGATTTCAGCCGCATCCGCGCCGGCGGCGACGGGGCCTCGCCAGTCCAGCTCGCCGTCGCGATCTACCTCGACGGGATCAACATCTTCCTCGCGCTGCTGAGGCTCTTCGGCTCCCGCCGCTGACCGAAACCGGGACCCACCGCGCCGGTTCCTGAAGCCTGAAGTATGGCGCGCGCGTACGACCAGGAAGCGGTGCAGCCCGCCGGCGACGTGCTGCACGAGGCGTGCGGGGTCGCGGGGATCTACGCACCCGGTGAAGACGTCGCGCGGCTCGCTTACTTCGGGCTCTACGCGTTGCAGCACCGCGGCCAGGAGAGCGCGGGGCTCGCGGTCGGCGACGGACAGCGCATCGACAGCCACCGCCAGATGGGGCTGATCACCGGCTCCTTCGATGAGGCGATCTTGGGCCGGCTGCGCGGCATCGTTGCGATCGGCCACACGCGCTACTCCACCACGGGCAGCTCGATCATCGTCAACGCGCAGCCGTTCGTCGAGGATTCCGAACTCGGCGAGTTCGCGTTCGCGCACAACGGCAACCTCACCAACGCCGACGAGCTCGCCGCGCAACTCCCCGACGACGTGCGACTCGCCGCGACGTCCGACTCCGAGATTCTCGCGAAAACGATCGCGCGCGCGCCCGGGCCGACGTGGACCGACAAGATCAAAGCCGCGATGCGCGTCGCCGAAGGCGCGTACTCCGTGGTGCTGCTCACGCGCGACGCGGTGTACGGCTTCCGCGATCCGTGGGGCGTGCGCCCGCTGTGCGTCGGAACGTACGGCGACCGCGGCTACATGATTGCGTCGGAGTCGTGCGCGCTCGCCACCGTCGGCGCGCACTACCTGCGCGAGATCTCGGCGGGTGAGGTCGTGCGCATCGGGGCGAACGGGATTCGCACGGAGCACACGGAGGTGGTGAAGCCCGCGTCGCTGTGCATGTTCGAGTACATCTACTTCGCGCGCCCCGACAGCGTGCTGAGCGGCCGTTCGATCTACATGGCGCGCTACGAGATGGGTCGCGCGCTCGCGCGCGAGCACCCTGTCGACGCCGACGTGGTGATGGCGGTCCCCGACAGCGCGATCCCGGGCGGGATCGGGTACTCGTCGCAGAGCGGCATCCCGTACGTCGAAGGGCTCATCAAGAACCGCTACATCGGGCGCACATTCATCAGCCCCGACCAGAAGATGCGCAGCCAGGGCGTGCAGCTGAAGTTCAACCCGATCGTCGAGAACCTGCGCGGCCACCGCGTCGTCGTCGTGGACGACTCGATCGTGCGCGGCACGACGACGCCGCGCATCGTGTCGCTGCTGCGCGACGCGGGCGCGCGCGAAGTGCACTTGCGCATCACGTCGCCGCCGATCGTGCACCCGTGCTATCTCGGCGTCGACATGGCGACGTACGCGGAGTTGATCGCCGCGAACCTCACCGTGCCGCAGATCTGCGAGCGCATCGGCGCCGACTCGCTGGGATATCTGAGCGTCGAGAATCTGGTCGCTTCGACCGGCCGCGACGACGCCGATTTCTGTCTCGGCTGTTTGAACGGCCGCTATCCCAGCCGCCCGGCGATGTCGAACGGCAACCTCCAAGCGGACCGGCAGCCCGCGCTGAAGGACTGACGCCCGCGCCGTTTGCGGCCGAATACCGGAGCATGACCCACGCGGGATTGCCGGCATTCGGCCGCGACGTGCATTTCATCGAGGACCGCGTAACCGCGCTCGAACGCGCGGTCGACGCGATCCACTCGGCGACCGGGGCAGCCTGGGCCGGCGTGTATACGCCCGACGGCGAGGGCCTCTTCACGCTGGGCGCGGCCGCCGGCGACGTCCCGTTCGGGCCGCTGGACGCCGTCGACCATGACGATCCGGTGATGATCGCGCTGCGCGCCGAGCGCGGTGCGGCCGACGCCCCGGCCGGCTCCGTGCTGGCGGGCGCGCTGGCGCTGCCGTTCGTCGCCGCGGGCAGGATCACGGGGCTGATCGCCGTCGGCCCGGTGCCCTATGCGTACACCCGCGGCGAGCGCGAGTCTCTGCTCGATGTCGCGACCGCCGTCGGGCTGGCGCTGGAGGTGCTGCAGGGGCACGCGCTGCGCCGGGAGCTGGCGCGCTGCCGCGAGCGCGCGGAATGGGCGGAACGCGAGCTCGCGGTGCTGCACCGCGTGCTCGCCGGCCCGCCCAGCCACGCCGAGCTGCGTTAGACGGCGGCCGTCGCGGCCGTTTTCGCGACGCCGTTGGTCGGCGTGCCGTTTTTCGCGAGGTCCTCGACGATCGACACGAACGCGCGCACCGGCGTGCCGGTCGGACCCTTCGCCATGAACGACGACTCGCTGTCGAGGTACGCCGTGCCCGCGACGTCGAGGTGGATCCACGGCGTGTCGCCGACGAACGATTTGAGGAACGCGCCGGCGGTCTCGGCGCCCGCCGCGCGGCCCGCGCTGTTCCTGAGGTCCGCGATGTCGCTCTTGACCTGCTGCTCGTACTCCGGGTACAGCGGCAGGCGCCAGTAGCGCTCGCCGCAGCCGTCCACGGCGTCGAGGAAGCGCGTGACGAACGCTTCGTCGTTCGAGATCGCTCCGCTCGCGGCGTGTCCGAGCGCGACGACGCACGCGCCGGTGAGCGTCGCGGCGTCGACGATCTTCGTCGCGCCGAGCTTGCGCGCGTAGCACAGCGCGTCGGCGAGGATGAGGCGGCCTTCGGCGTCGGTGTTGATCACCTCGATCGTCTTGCCGTTCATCGCCTTGAGGATGTCGCCCGGCTTCATCGCTTTGTGGCCAGGGAGATTCTCCGACGCCGGCACCAGGCCGATCACGTTGAGCTTGGGACGCAGCTTGCCGATGGCCCACATCGCGGCGATCACGCCGGCGCCGCCGGACATGTCGTACTTCATCTCGTGCATGTTCTCGGCGGGCTTGATCGAGATGCCGCCGCTGTCGAACGTCAGCCCTTTGCCGACGAGCGCGAGCGTTTCGCTGGACGACGGATCGCCTTTGTACGTCAGCACGCTCAGCGTCGCGGGCTCGTCGGAGCCGCGCGAAACGCCGAGGAGCGAGCCCATGCCGAGATCTTGCATGCGCTTCTCGTCCAGCACGTCGACCTCGAGGCCCGCGTCCTTGCCGAGTTCTTTCGCGCGCGCCGCCAGATGCGTGGGCGTCATGTCGTTCGCGGGCGTGAGCGCCATGCGGCGCGCGGCATTGACCGCTTCGCCGATGAAGCCGCCGCGCCGAGCGCCGGCTTCCATGGTTGCGCGGTCGTACGCGCCGGCGAGGATCGTCACGCTGTCGGTGACGACGGGCTTGTCGGGCTCGGTGCGGTAGATCGTCGTGTCGATGATGCCCGCGATCGCGCCTTCGGCGACGAACGATGCGGCTTGCGCCGCGTCGACGCCGGGCGGCAGCGCGATCGCGATCGACGCGATGCCGCGCTTGCCGAGATAACGCACCGCGGTGCCGGCGTACTTCGCCAGCCCCGCCGCGTTGAACGACTTTTGTTCGCCGAGGCCAACGACGAGCACGCGCTTGAACGGCGTGTCCTTCGCGTGCACGAGCGACGTCTCGTTCGCCTTGCCGGAGATCTCACCGCCGGCGAGGATGTCGGCGATCGCGCCGCCGAGGATCGTGTCGACCTCGGCTGCGACGCCGTCGACGGCGCCGCCCGCGAAGACCGGCACGACGAGCGCGCCGGTCACCACCGACGTCGGCGCGTCGTTCGAGACGTGGACCTGCATGAATTCCTCCGGATGGACAGAAGCGGTCGAGCGACCGTGATTGGACAACCTGTTCCGGATTCGCGCGCCTTCGGCGCGGCCCTCCGATGAGTGACGCGTACGCGCGGGCCGGCGTGGACATCGACGCAGGCAACCTGGCGGTGCAGCGCTATCGCGACGTGACCTCCGGTTGGACGCACCCCGACCAATTGGGTTCCTTGGGCGGCTTCAGCGGTCTCTTCCGCCTGCCCGGAGACGCCAAGCGGGCGCTGGTGGGGTCGACGGACGGGGTCGGGACAAAGATCCTCATCGCATCGGCGCTGCGGCGCTACGACACCGTCGGGGCCGACCTGGTCAACCACTGCGTGAACGACATCCTCGTCACGGGCGCCGAGCCGCTGTTCTTTCTGGACTACCTGGCGGTCGGCAAGCTCGATCCCGACGTCGCTGCGCAGGTCGTGGCGGGCGTCCACCGCGCGTGCCGCGAGAATTCGTGCGCGCTGCTCGGCGGCGAGACCGCGGAGATGCCGGGCGTGTACCGGCCGGACCACTTCGACCTCGCCGGCACGATCGTCGGCATCGTCGATCTGGACGCCGTGCCGGACCCCAACCGCGTCCAGCCCGGCGACGCGATCATCGGCTTGCCCGCGGTCGGTTTGCACACGAACGGTTACACGCTCGCGCGCGCGCTGATCGCCGAAGACGAGTACGACGCGGAATTCGGCGACACGACGTACGGCGACGCGCTGCTCGCGCCGCACCCGTCGTATCGCGAACTGGTGCGCGCGATCCAGCGGGTCGCATCGGTGCTGTCGATGGCGCACATCACCGGCGGCGGGCTGCTCGAGAACGTGCCGCGCACGCTGCCCGAACACGCAGCGGCGGTGTTCGAGCAGACGCGCTGGACGGTGCCGCCGATCATGGCGGAGCTGGTGAAGCGCGGCGAGCTCGCGCACGAGGAACGCTATCGCACGCTCAACATGGGCGTCGGCTACACGCTGATCGTGGCGATCGCCGACGTCGACCGCGCGCTGGCGGCCGCACCGGGCGCGCGCGTCGTCGGATTCGTGCAGCCGCGGCGCGACGGCGAACCGCGCGTGGTCGTGCGCCCCGCGCGCGCGTAGCGCGGAAGAACGAGATGGCGGTGAACCTGCTCGCCGCGCTCGACGACGAGCGGTACGGTGCGGGCGCGCTCGTCCGCGCGCTTGACGCCGCGGCGCGGGCGGGTTATACGCTGCGCCGCGTCGACGGTGCGGACGACCATCTGTCGGCGTGGATCGACTTGCAGTTTGCGCCCTCGTGGTGGTCGTTCGAAGCGGCTGCGGGAAGCGCGTGGCTCGCCGAGCGCGACGGTACGATCGCGGGCTTCGCAGCGTTCGGCGCGCGCGGCTTGAAGTTTCCGTGGCTGCGCGCGTGGCGCGATCGCGCGGACGCCGGCATCTTCGGAC
>JALZBE010000277.1 GCA_030947665.1 Vulcanimicrobiota bacterium
CTTGAACGGGCCGATCCCGACCGGCAGCGCGTTGTACGACGCCTCGTTAATCGTTTTCTCGTGTTCCAGCAGATGCTTGGGCAGGATGCACGGCTGCGCGAACGCCGAGCCGAAGAAGTTCACGTAGAAGCCCGCGTGCGGGCGCTTGAGCCGGAACACCACGGTGTACGCGTCCGGCGTATCGACGCGGTCGATCAGGTCGAAGCCCACGTGGGTGAGCTCGTTGTTGGCCGGGTTGCGCACCACGTCGGCCGAGAAGCGCACGTCGGCGGCGGTGAACGGGACGCCGTCCGACCACTTCGCGTCGTGCCGCAGGTGGTACGTGATCGCCTTGCCGTCCGCCGAGATGCCGCCGTTCGCGCGCGAGGGCACGGCCGTCGCGAGCTCGGGCACGGGCCGGTCGTGCGCATCGTACCGCACCAGCCACGCCATCGCCAGCGATCCCATGTACGTGACGACGGTCTGCGAGTTCAAATGCGGGTTGAGGCCGACGATGTCCTCACCGGTCGCATAGCGCAGGACGTGCGGGATCGTGTACGGATGCCGTTGCGCCTGGGGGCTACGGTCTGCTTGCGCGCCGGCCGAACCCGGCAGCGCTGCGCACGCCGCGAGCGCGAGCGCCGCGAACGCGTTTCTCAGAAGTGGTACTTCCACGTCTGCCAGAACGGCGTGGTGATCACCGGCGACGGACTGAAGTTTTTGAGCGCGCTCGTGTACACCTCGAGGTCCTTGCGGAACCACAGGATGACCGAGACGTCGTCCTTGGCGAACTCGCGCTGCACGACCATGTAGTCGGCGATGCGACGCTTCATGTCGACGGTCTGGTTCGCGTCGTCCATCGCGTCGGTCGCCACCTTGTTGTCCCAGAAAATCGAGTTCTGGCCGTGCGGCGAGAAGTTGTGCGCCGAGTAGATCGCACTTTGATCCATGTCGGCGGCCGCCACCCAAGCGAAGAACGCGAGATCGTACTTGCCGCCCTGGAGTATGCCGTTGGCCGTATTGTCGAAGAACAGCGACGTCGGGTAGTTCTTCACGACCGCGTCCGCGCCCACGGCGTGCCAGTACGTCTGCGCTTGCTCCTCGTCGGCCTTGCCGGCGATCGACTCGACCTGCGTCGAGATCTGGAACTGCAGCTTCTGGCCGTTCTTCACCCGGATCCCGTCGGGTCCGACCTTCCAGCCGGCCTCGTCGAGCAGCGCCTTCGCCTTCTCGGGGTCGTACGGATACTTCATGATGTCAGGATTCTGCTGGTCGGGATACAGCGTCGGATCGAGGAACGTGTCGCTGAGCTCGCCGAGGTTGTGCCGCAGCTTCTCGAGCATCGATTTGCGGTCGATCGCGTACGTCAGGGCGCGGCGCACGCGCACGTCTTGAAAGATCGGCCGGCGCATGTTGAAGTCGAAGTGCTCGAACGTGTACACGACCGGCGTCACCGTCGTGTCGCCGTCGATCGCCTGGACGCGAGCGAGCGACGACGCCGCGAGGTTCCACGCGAAGTCGATCTCGTGCGTCTGCAGCTGCGTCGCGAGCGTGTTCTGATCGGGGATGATTTTATAGATGATCTCGCGGATCTGCGGCTTGCCCTGGTAATAGTCGGGGTTGACCTCGAAGCGCACCTGGCTGCCGCGATCCCAGGAGACGAACTTGTAGGGCCCGCTGCCGACGGGCGCCGAGTTGTAGCGCGCGGTGTTCATGCTGCCGGCGGCGTCGTTGAGCTTGCCCAGCAAATGCTCGGGCATGATCGGACCGTTGCCGTTGAGGCTCCAAAGCTGCTGCAAAAACGGCGCGTAGACGCGCTTGAGGTGCACGACGGCCACATAGGGATCGGTGCAGTCGACCGACTGGATCTCCTTCCAGCCGTCCGTCGTGTTCACGTTGTTCTTGGGGTTGACCATCACTTGCCACGTGAAGCGCAGGTCGCGGCACGTGACCTCCGGGCCGTCGTGCCATTTCATCCCGTGGCGCAGCTTGTACTTGATCGTCTTGCCGTCCGCGCTGACATCACCGTTTTCCGTGGTCGGAATCTCCGTGATCGCATCGGGCACGGGCTTGGCATGGTCGTCGTAGACCACGGTGTACGAGAACAAGAACGCCGAGAGCTCGAGCACCGGGCTGGCGGATGCGAAGGCCGGATTGAGGTTCTTCGGATCCGACGCGGTCGAGATGACGAGCCGGTCCGCGTGCGGACCGGACGTGCCGTTCGCGCCGCCGTTGGGCGACGTCGCCACCGTCTCACCGACTTTCGTGCACGCCCCCAGCGCGAGCGCGAGCACCGTGCCAGCAACGAGAATCCGACGGAACATCAGCGCATCGCCTCCGGGTCGAGAGCGTATTTGGTGCAAAATTCGAGGTAGGCTTCCGGCGCGATCTCAGACGGCTTGATCTCGCTGCGGCCGCCCCAGAACACGTTGGTGTAATCGAAGTCGATCCCCGCGTCGCGCAGGTGCGCGTCGATCGCGGCCTTGTGCGCGAGCACGGCCTCTTTTTCCATGCCGTGCGCGACGCCCATCACGTTGACGCCCTTGAACTCCGGCCCGCCCTCGCGCCAATACGCGTGCGTCATGATGTAGTGGCGCCCGACCTCCCGGCCGGCATCCATCTCACGACCGAGCGCGACCTTCCAGTGGAACAGCGCGTTGTAGCGCGTCACGCTCTGCCCGCCCGCGTGCTGCTGCGGCTTGACGTGCTCGAGAAACGTCGAGAACCGTCCGATGACGCCCTTCGCGTTGAGCGCCTTGCCGATCCGCTCGAACTCGTCGAGCGGCACGCCGGCTTCGCGCGCGCGCGAGGCCCACACCTCGCGCACGATCTCGTCGGCCGACAGCTCGCGCTTTATCGCGGCGAGCACGCGCCATTCCAGCGCGTCGAGCTCGACGATGTTCGTGTCCTTCACCTCGGCGAGCTCGGGCGCGCGCGCGCCGGGCTCCAAGCCGCGCCGCCGCACGTGGCCGACGCCCAGCGCGAACAGCGCCTTGGCCGGCATCAGCCGGTACGACTGCGCGCCGATCATGCGCGCCAAGAACGCGGCGTGCTTCTCGAGCGAGAACCCTTGGGGCACCTTGAGCGTCGTCCACAGCCGGTAGTTCGAGCCGGCGGTCGCGCTGTCGGTCGTGCGAATCACGACGTGGCCGGAGAACGGATCCTCATGAAACAGCCACGCGAACGCCTCGTCGAGCCGTTCCGGCGGCACCTGCCACGCGCACAGCGCGCCCGCGGCGAGGTTGGTGGCCATCAGCGTCTGGCGAACGCGGCGGATCGTCCCGGAGCGCAGCATCGCGCGGACTCGGTCGAGGACCGTTGCGACGTCGACGCCGCTGCGCTCGGCGATCGCGCCGAACGGATCGAGCTGAAAGCCCGCGAGGCGATCCTCGCTCACCGCAAGGATCGCCGCGTTGGTCGGATCGTCGATCCAGACCGGGACCGTGGAAGTCATACCGCCGGGGACTTCACCCGGCGGCGTTGGCGCCCTCCGCGTACAGCAGCGCCTGTTCGGCCTGCCGCACGGTGTACACCGAGGTAACCTCGTCGGTCAATGCCTGCGTGAGGCCGACCTGCGCGTTGAGCAGCAGCGGCAGCGTGGTGACGCCGGCGCGGTACTGCGCCTGCGTTGCGCGCAGCACTTCCTGCGCTTTCTGGAGCTCGGCGTTCGTCTGATCGAGCGCCGCATACGCGGCGACGAGGTTGACGAGCGCTGTGCGCACGTTGAGCTGAACGCCCTGCTGCGCGACTTGCAGCTGCGCGAGCGCGCGGTCGAGCTGGCCCTGCGCCTGCGCGGTCAGCGCCTTGGTCTGGCCGCGGTCGTAGAACGGGATCGTCAGCGCGAGGCCGATGGAGCCCGCGTTCCGGAACGACCCGCCGCTGGGATCGCTCGACGTCGTCCCGTACGCCGCGTTCGCGCTGACGCTGGGGAAATTGCCGAGCCGCGCCGACCGGACGTTCTCCCGGTTGGCGACGATGTTCTGCTGCTGCGCCGTGAGATCGGGGCGCAACGCGAGCGCGCGCGTCACGGCGGTTTGGTACGACGGCGTCGGAAACGCCGGCGCAACGGCGAGCGTGCCGGCCGTGGCGCTCACCGCCGGCACGTCGTCTTTGGGCTGCACCGCGATGTCGGCGTCGAGACCGAGCGCGTTCGCGAACGTCGCGAGCTGCACTTGCTCGTTCGCCTGCGATCGAATGACGGCGACGCGCGCCTGTGCGGTGGGAAGCTGTGTCGTCGCGAGATCGGTTCGCGCCGCGGTGCCGGCGCGGATCTGCGCGGTGACGAGGTTCTCCTGCACTTGATCGAGCTGCACGGTGGTCAGCGCGACCTGCGTCTGGCGCTGCGCCGCGAGCGTGTTGTAGTACGCCGTCGAGACGTTGAACGCGACCGTCTGCAGTTGGCGCTGGTACGTCGCGATCGACGCCGACTGCGTCGCGCGCGCGCCGCGAATCTGCGCCGCGACGCGGCCGCCATCAAAGATCAGCTGCTGCAGCTGAACGTTCAGGCTGTTCGTGGTCGTATTCGGGTTGAACGTCGCCGCGCCGGTGGTGCCGGTCGTGCCCGTCGTCGTTCCGCCGCCTTCGCGGTGCGCGCGCGTCGTCGTGGCGTTTCCGGTGACCGACGGGAAGAGCGCGCTCTGCGCGAGGCTGACGGGCGCGCTCGCGATCTCGACGTCTGCGCGAGCCGACGCGAGCAGCGGCGAGCGCGCGTACGCGATCAGCACGGCCTGCTGAAGCGTGATTACCTGCGGAACCCCGGGCGCGGCGCGCGTCTGCGACACCGGCGCCGGCGTACCGTAGGCGGGGAAGGGCAGGGGCGCCGCCTGATCGGCGGGCGCGAGCGCCGGGATCGCGCTCGCGTTGATCGCGCGGCTACCGCCCGACGCGTTCGCCGCGCCGGACTGGGG
>JALZBE010000278.1 GCA_030947665.1 Vulcanimicrobiota bacterium
CGTAAAACTCGAGAAGCGCGGCACGACGCGTGCGACGGCGGCGAGCACGAGCTGCAGCGACGTCGCAACGGCGATCGCCGGCGCCGCGACGACGAACGCCGCGCGCAGGATCGTCGCGGGCAGCGCGAGCGCGAAGCGCTCCCACGCGCGCTCGCCGGCGAACGCACCGGCGGCGACGTGGTCGAACGAGCCGGCAAACGCGCGCACCACGGGAACCCAGCCGTCGAGCAGGACGAACGCGATCAGAAATGCGGACGACCAAAGCCGGCCAAACGCCTGCGCGCTGGTGACGTTCGCACCCGGGACGCTGCCGCGCACACCGAGATAGTCGTCGATCGTGCGACCTGCGTAGTACGCGCCGTCGTACAGCAGCGACGCGCCGAAGCCGATCGCCGCGCCGACCGCGAACTCGCCCGCCAGCGCGAGCGTGAACGCAACGAGATCCATCGCGCGCACCGGCGGAACATGGGGTGCGACGGCCAGCGCGAGCGCCAACGCGAACCCCGCCCGCACGACCGCGGGCACCGCGGGGTGCGAGAACGCGGGCGCGCGCGACACGAGCCCCGCCGCCCGCGCGAACGCGAGGAGCATCGTCTGCGTCATCCGCGCACGAGCAGCGGGATGCGCGCGACGACCTCGGCGAACAGCTGCGCGCACAGCGCCATCCCGAAACGCCCGCACACCGCGAGCACCGCCCCGACGGCCAGCACCTTCGGCAGCATCGTCAGCGTCTGTTCTTGCACCTGGGTCGCCGCCTGCACGATCGCAACCGTCGCGCCGACCACGGTGGCGACGATCAGCACCGGCAGCGTCAGCAGCGCGGTGACGAGCAGCGCATCCCGCAAGAGTCCGTCGAATCCGTCCACGACGTCATCGTGACGGGCGGACGTTGCCGCTAGGTTACGGCGATGTCAGCGTTTCTTGCGCGGCTTCGGCGGCGGCGCCGGCTTGGACATGTCGATCGGCTTACGGCCGATCGACCAGAAACCCGCCATGTAGTAGCCGTCCGGCCGAAGTTCGCCCGGCTTCAACGGCACGACGCCGTCTGCCTCAGCGATTCTGCGCGCGTACTCTTTGAAAAGCTCCGAAAAACCGCCGTGTCCACCCGCGACCCTGTTCCTCATAGCGTCAGTATACCATATCCCCGTGGGCTCGTGCGAGCGCGATAACGACGGCACTCGCAAGCAGAACGAGAATCGCCAGCACGGCGAGACCTTTCTTGATAAACCGTACGGTGAGATTGTACTCACCCGCGCTCACGAGGTTGCTAACTGCCGCAAATAGCGCCTCTGCCGGCTGGTCGATCAGGTCCGGTATGACGACCCGCGGCCGCAGCCCATCCCGCTTACCAGCGCGAAATGAAAAACCCAGCACATAGGCGACGATGCACGCCAACGTGGATACAGAGATCAGCCCGACCGCCCACGCCGCTTCGCTCGGCGCGAGCTCTTTGAGCCTGTCGATGGTCAACACCAGTACCGCGACATTGCCGGCGAGAATGGCGTCAAGGCCGTATCGATCGCGTCGATGTTGGCGACGATGCCTTCATTGAACCGCGCTGCAACCTCATAGGGAAACGTCTCCGCGTGATTGCTCGTCGGTTCAGATGCTTCATCGTCCGCCGAATCCCTCAGTGAGGATGCCGTGTGGCCCGGCGGTGTCCGCGCAAGGCTACCGAGGAGCAACGCTGCCAGAACAGCTCCGACGAGAAGTACGGTACGGAAACGCACCAACGAATCATCGCGCCGACCGCGTTGCCGCGGCGTTACCGAGTCGTGCTCACCATGCGCGGCGGGCTGCCATCAGGGCAGAAACGACGGCGCGTGTCGCCGGTGAGCGGTTCAGCGTGTAGAAGTGGACGCCCGGCGCGCCGCGCGCGAGGAGGTCGGCGGCTTGCAGCGTCATGTAGGCGACGCCGAGGTCAACAATCGCGTTGGGGTCGTCGCGGCGCGCTTCGAGCTCCGCGCGCAGGCTCGGCGGGATCGTTGCGCCGCACATGCGAGTGAAGCGGTCGATCTGCTCGTAGTTCGTGATCGGCATGATCCCGGGGAGGATCGGCACGGTGATGCCCCAGCGGCGCGCCTTGTCGACGAACTCGAAGTACCGCGCGTTGTCGAAGAACAGCTGCGAAACCAAGAACTCGGCGCCCGCCCGCACCTTGGTCGACAGCGCGGCAAGGTCGGCGTCCAGACTGGGCGCCTCGGGATGCTTTTCGGGGTAGCACGCGCCGCCGACGCAGAACGGAAACTCCGCCTTGAGCAGCGCGATCAGATCGCTCGCGTGCTGTAACCCGCCGTCCGCGGCGACGAACGTCTGCGCCCCGCGCGGCGGGTCGCCGCGCAGTGCCATGATGTTCTCGATGTCGCAGCGGCGCAGGTCGTTCAGCAGCGCGCGCAGTTCATCGACCGTGGCGCCGCCGCACGTCACGTGCGCCATGACGTCGAAGCCGTCGTCGCCGCGCAGCCGCTTCGCGACCTCGACCGTGCGGATGCGCGTCGACCCGCCTGCACCGTACGTGATCGAAACGAAACCAGGATCCAGCGGCTTGAGCGCCCTGATCGTCTCGAGCAGGTTCTGCTCCGCGGCATCGTCGCGCGGCGGAAAGAACTCGAACGAGTAGAACGGCCGCCGGGTCCGGATCTTCTCCGCTATTCGCACGAGTGACGGATGCTTCACACCATCGAAGGCACCCTGTTCTTTTCGCGCGCCCACGGGGACTCACGCGCTACCGTTATCGTGAGCGCGCGACGCTCTGGGGGACCCGCGCCGAAGGCGTGGGGGCGCGGAGCCTGGGGCGCAGCGCCTTCTCATCGAAAGCTTTGGACGACGCCCCCGCAGACCAGCGCCCAGCCGTCCACCATCACGAACAGCAGCAGCTTGCACGGCAGCGAGATGACCGGTGGCGAAAGCATGACCATCCCGAGTCCCATCAAAATCGCTGCGACAGCGAGATCGATGGCAACGAACGGCAGATACAGTGCCACCCCTATCGCGAAAGCCGACCGCAGCTCGCCGACGACGAACGCCGGGATCAGCACCGTGAACGGCACGTCCGAAGCCGGTTCGCCGTCCGGTCGGTGCGCGACGCCGGCAAACACCGCGAGGTCGCGCGCCTTCGTCTGGCGCACCATGAACGCGCGCAGCGGCCGGCTCGCGCGATCCAAAAATGCGGACTGCGTCAGCCGCCCGGCCGCATAGGGCCGGATCGCGTCGCGCTGCAACGCGCCGAACGTCGGCGCCATGACGACCAGCGTCAGGATCAGCGCCAGACCGGTCAGCACGGTGTTCGGCGGTAACGTCGAAGCGCCGATCGCTGAGCGCACCAGCGACAGCACGACCACGATGCGCACGAACGACGTCGAGAGCACGAGCACGAACGGCGCAACGGAGAGCAGCGTGAGCGCCGCGAGCACGTCGAGCGGCAGCGAGGCATGGCCGTGGTTCGCGATGCGCAGGAGATCGTCCATGACGACCATCCTGCGCGCTCCGCAGAACCCCGGCGTGACCGCGATGTTACGGTTTCTCGATCAGCTCCGTGATGCGCACGCCGAAGTTCTCGTCGATCGCGACGACCTCGCCGCGCGCGACGAGCCGGTCGTTCACCAGCAGGTCGACGGGGCCGCCGGCCAGGCGGTCGAGCTCGACGACCGACCCGGTGCCGAGCTTGAGGATGTCGCGGACCAGCATCTTGCACGTGCCGAGCTCGGCCGTCACCTTGAGCGGCACGTTCATCAACAGGTCGAGATTTTTACCTTGCTCGCTCACCGAGAATGGGCTCCCATCGCAACGTCGTGGACGAGGAATGCCGTGCGCGAAGCCACGACGCCAGGGACGCCCATAGCAAGGCGTCTTCCCCCGAGATTCAAGGATGCCGGAGCGCCGACCTTGGTCCCCAGCTTGACGACGTCACCGGGCTTCAGCTGCACGAACGCCACTGCGTCGATCGTCCCTTCGGCGAACACCGCTCGCGCTTCCACGGCGACCGAGTCGAGCGCGCACGCCGGCAAGGCGCCGGACGGTCCGGGGTCGGGCAGGTCGCGGACGATCCCGATGCCCAGGGTCAGCGCCACCGGCGCGTGGACGCGCAGGTCGAAGTACGCGGCGCACGCCGGGACGTCGTGCGCGCGCACCGCCCGCGAGCCGCTCCGGCGCTCCGCGCACAGCGGGTCGAACGCTGCGGCACAGCGCGCCGCGATCCGCTCGAGCGCGTGCAGCTCCAGCGCCGAGCACGCGCCGTCGGGTAGGTGTGCCGCGCCGGGCGCATCACCTTCGCCGAAGGCGCGCAGCACCAGCCGCCGCGCATCGCGCTGCGGCAGCACGAGCACGATGTCGGTCTGCCGCCCGCGCGTGAGAAACAGCAGCGCATCGCGCGCCAGTTGCGACCATGCGTTCGCATCGAGCGCGGCCGGCTCGCCCAGCACGAGCTCGCACGTTTCGCCGAGCAGCTCGCGCAACGTCTCGCGGATCCCGTTCGCAACGACGCACGCCGCCTCCACCGGTATCGACGCGCGCGGGACGAAGCGCATGCGCCGCACGCCGTTCGCCGGCGCGCCGAACGTCGCGTCGGCGATCATGCGAAGCATGACACCCACGTCATTTCACGAGGTCCACGGTGGTCTTTTGGACGCTCGCGCGCGACTTCAGCACCGCGCTCATCGCTTCGAATGCGCGGTACGCTTCGTCGAGCCGCGCCACGCCGGCCGCGACGTCAATGGTGCCCGCGTCGCGGCTGAACGTGGCGAGCGCGGGAAACGTCCCGTCGGCCGGTGTCCCGAGATGCGGTATGATACCGTGCGGTGCGGCGACGCGCGCGCCGTCGAGCCGCACGGGCTGCGTGCCGGCGGGGAAGCGCGCGAGTGCGATCCGGCCGAGCAC
>JALZBE010000279.1 GCA_030947665.1 Vulcanimicrobiota bacterium
GCGCGAGATCACCGAGCTCGTCAACCGCACCA
Organism: Vulcanimicrobiota bacterium; assembly: GCA_030947665.1. GTDB lineage: Bacteria > Vulcanimicrobiota > Vulcanimicrobiia > Vulcanimicrobiales > Vulcanimicrobiaceae > Vulcanimicrobium. Next base: position 33 of record JALZBE010000279.1, read on the forward strand.
CCGACGAAGTCGAAGCGGAGCCGTACCCGCAAGCGAGCACGCTCTACGGCAACACGTACGCGGGCCCGGACGACGCGTGGTTGGAACCGACTCAGTCACGCTCGTCGAATCCGTCGCCATGACCCGTGTCGACGCGGGTCAGCCTTTCTGCTGAAGTCGTCGCCGCGCTAGCGATGCAGCGTGATCGAGCCGTTGATCGTCTTTGCTTCGATGCGCAGCGCGCCGTCGCCGACCGTGCCGTGTGCGCTCGCGCCCGGCCCGTACTGCGGGTGGTCGACGGCGATGCCGTCGGCGCTGATCCTGCCCGTGAGCGTGCGCGCCTCGAAGTTGACGCCGCTGCCCGGCGGCAGTGAGACGTCGATCGAACCGTTCACGGTCTTCGCGCTCAGCGTGCCGCGCACGCGGTCGAGCACGTGCACCTCGACGGAGCCGTTGACCGACACGGCGCGCCGGACGTCACGGCCCTCGACGCGCACGCTGCCGTTCACCGACTCCGCATCCGTCGGCCCGTCGTTGATCGCGTCGATGGAGCCGTTGACCGACTTCGCGTCGAGCGAGATCCCGTGCGGCACGGTGATGTCGAAGTCGACTTCCGTGTCGCTGTGCGAATCGCGCGACGACCACGACGAGTTGTCGTCGCAGCTGCGGTTCGTGTTGGGCGGATAGCGCACGCACACGACGATGCCGTCGGCGCGGTTCTCGACGTGGATCGCGACGTCGTTCGGATCGCCGCGCTCCACGTGCTTGTTCGCGCGGATCGCCAGCCGGTCGCCGGTGCGCACGCGGACGGTCCCGTTGACGTCGCGGACCGTGAGCTTTTGGCCCGCGCGCAACGACCCGTCGTAGACAAACGGCACGGCGGCAACCGCCAGAACTAAAAACATAGTTATAATCTAACGCCTCGTCCGAGGCCTGTCAAGCGCTGCGACCGGACAGGAATGATGTTCCGCACCGGCCGTCTTATTGGAGAGCCGTGGTCGCGCGACGAGTCCTGCTTACGAACATGGGGCTTGCCGCCCGATCCGGGACGGAGATCGTCACGCGCGACGTCGCCCTGGGTCTCTTCCGGCGGGGCCACCGGCCGATCGTCTACGCGCCGCAGACGGGGCCTTTGGCCGACGAGTTGCGCGCCGCGTCGATCCCCGTCGTGGACCGTATCGCGTCGATCGCGGAGCGCCCCGACGTCATTCACGCTCACCACAATGCCCCGCTCGCGGCGGCGGTCGCGCGGTTTCCGGACGTCCCCGCGATTTTCGTCTGTCACGATTTTACGGCGTGGCACGACGCGCCGCCGCACTTCCCGTCGGTGCTGCGCTACGTCGCCGTCGACGAAACGGTCGCGGATCGGCTGCGCATCGAGTCCGGAATCGCTCCGGAACGCGTCGCGATCCATCGCAACGCCGTCGACCTCGACCGTTTTCGCGCGCCCGAGCGGCACTTGCCCGACGCGCCGCGGCGCGCGCTCGCCTTCGTGAAGCACACGGCGCACCTCGAGGCACTGCGCACCGCGTGCGCGGCGCGCGGGCTCGCCCTCGATGAAGCGGGGACGGTCACCGGCAACCGGCTCGACACGCCCGAAGACGTTCTGCCGAAGTACGACCTGGTCTTCACGTCCGCGCTCTCCGCGCTCGAAGCGATGGCGTCCGGCTGCGCCGTGATCGTCTGCGACGCACGCGGTCTGGCCGGCATGGTCACGCCCGAGTCGTACGCGCGTTGGCGCCCGCTCAATTTCGGGCTGCGCAGCCTCACGCGACGCGTCACCGCCGATGCGCTCGCCGCCGAGATCGATCGCTACGATGCTGCGGCGAGCGCCGCCGTGACCGCGCTCGCACGACGCGACGCCGGCCTCGACGGCGCGATCGATCGCTACGTCGCGCTGTACGAGGCGTGCATCGCCGAAGGCGTCGCTCCCGACCGCGCGGCGCACGATCGCGCGCTCGCGCAGCACTTGGAAACGTGGGCACCGTCGGGGCCGCGTCTGCGCACGCGCTGGCCATGGATGGTGGAGCGCGAGCAGTTGCTGCGTGACGTCGACGCCGCGCTCGACCGCCCGCCGCGCGTGCGCGCGGGGGCGCCGGTGTCGCTAGGCATCGACCGCCCGGGCACGATCGAGTACGTCAGCGGCTTCGGTGAACCCGAGGACTGGGGCATCTGGACCGTCGACGACAAAGCGCTCATGGCGTTTCGCACCGATGCGAGCGGCGAGGTCGAGCTCGCGATCGAAATCGACGCCTTCGTGGTGCCCGAACATCCCACGCTCCACGCCGTGATACACGCGAACGGCGCGCTCGTTGCCTCGTGGACGTTCACGTACCCGCGCACCGCAGTATGGCAAGCCTTTCGCATGGAAATGCCGGCGTCCGGCGCCGGGCTGGTGATCCTCGAATTCACGCTCTCGACGCCGCGCGCGCCGAGCGAGATCGGCGTGAGTGGCGATACGCGGCGGCTCGGACTCAAACTGCAACGGCTCGAGATTCGCCCGGTACCTTACGAGGCGACGGAAACCTGACGCAGCGCCGCGGCGACGGGCCGCACGTGATCGGACCAGCGGAGCACGAACGAATACTTGCCGGCCGCGACCTGCTGCTCGCCGTACGTTTCGTAGAACGGCTTCGCGCGATCGAACACCGCGTCGAGTGCGGCACCGTCACCGGCCTCGAACAGCCGCTCCTCGCGAAACGCCTCGATCCCGAAGCGCTCGATCGCCTCGTCGACCTCGCTAACCAAGACTCCGCCGGTGTCCTGCGCGTACGCGCGACCGCGGTCGATCTTCTCTCGCAGCGTCGCGTCGTCGAGCAGCACCGCGAGCGATTCCGTAGACGTGCCCGCGGGCGGTTCGAGCGGATGCCCGACGACCGGGAACGCGTAGTTCGCGACTCGAGCGCCCGAGCGCCGCGCCAATCCCACCGCGGCGTCGACCAGCATGCGCGCCACGTCGTGGCTCGGGTTATAGCCCTCGGCCGCGTCGCCCGCGACGAGCGTGTACTCGCCGTCCGCGATGACATCTCGCAAGCGGCGCGCCAGCGCGCAAAAGAACTCCATGTTGCGTTCGAGCAGCGCGGCGTATACCGTCCGATCGGACGCGACCGCGTACATCGGCCCCGCGACGGCGCCCGCGGAAGCCAGCACGGCGTCGGAGCGCGCCGCGCGCGATACGCCGTCGGCGCCCGCGCCGTCGGTGAGAAAGCACACCGCGGGTTTCGTTTGCTTGAGCCAGCCGTAGACGCGCAGCTCGTGGCCCGGATGCGCCGAGAACAACAACGGGCGCTGCGTCACGTGCCGAGCCCCGCATCGCGCTCGGTCTGTTGCTGGCCGCGCTCGGTGTAGAGCCGCAGCTCCGCGATGTCGCGCGGAAAGATCACGCCGATCGCCCAGTCGAACGCGACCCGCACCTGGCGGTCCAGCCCCGGCAAGCGCGCGAGGTAATATCCGCGCCACAAGAACCACGCCGGGAACCCGGTTAGCACGAAACCGCCCGGAAGCGCCGCGACGCCGCGCCGCCCGCCCAGCGACGCCATCGTGCCGAGCGACGTGTAGCGGAACGGCTTCGTCGGCTTGCCGCGAAGCGTCGCGATGAGGTTGTCGGCGAGCACGGGCCCTTCGCGGATAGCATGCTGCGCAGTCGCCGGATACCACGCATCCTTATCGCTCAAATCGGCGCCGGGCCGGGTGGGGATCCACGCCGAGTCGCCTAGCGCCCAAACGCCAGCGCGCCCAGCGACGGACATGTCTTCGTTCGTCACGATGCCGCCGTTGCGCGCGTGCGTGCAGCCGGGCAGATCGCGCAGCACGGGCGACGGCCGCACGCCGGCGCTCCAGACCACCGTCGCCGACGGGATCAGCCTGCCTGAGTTCAGCGCGATGCCGTCATGGTCTATGCGCGCCACGCCGTCGCCGATGACGAGCTCGACGCGCCTGCGCGCAAGATGGCGCGTCGTGTAGCGCCCCATCCCCGCCGGCAGATCGGGCAACAGCGCGGGTCCGGCCTCGATGAGGATCATGCGCACGTCGCGCAACTGCAGCGCACGGTAGAACGGCACGATCGAATGAAAGAAATCGACGAGCTCGCCGGCGCACTCGCAGCCCGTGTAGCCGCCGCCGACGACGGCGAACGTGAGCAGCCGGTCGCGCTCGGGCCCCGGCGGCGTGACGACGGCCTGCTCGAGCGCCGCGATGACGCGGTTGCGCAGCGTCTCCGCATCTTCGAGCGTTTTCAGCGGCAGCGTGTGCTCGGCGACGCCGGGGATCCCGAACGTCGACGTGACCGAGCCGAGCGCGAGGACGATGTGGTCGTACTCGAGGCGCGTCACGGCGCCCGTGATCGGATGACGCGCTTCGACCGCCCTCACGTCGAGGTCGACGCGCGCGATCTCGCCGAGCACGAACGTGGTGCGGCGCAGCTGCGCGCGCACCGGCGTCGCGACGTGCCGCGGCTCGAGACCGCCGGAACTCACCTCGGGCAGCATCGGCGTGAACAGCGTGAAGTTGTCGCGGCTGACCAGCGCGATCTCCGCCTCGTCGCGGCGCAGCTTCTTCTCCAGCCGCCGCGCGACCGCGACGCCCGCGAACCCGCCGCCCAGCACGACGATGCGTGTCATGGACGGCGGCGTTCTCGGCAACGCCGAGATACTCCGCGAGCTAACGGTGAATCCCGGTCCACGGCCACACCCACGGGTGCCAGGTCATCACGACGACCAGGAGGACGGCGAGCCCGAGCAGCGCCCACAGCAGCGAGTTAGCGAGCCTAGCCACGCGCGGCCTCGCGCAGCGCGCTCGCGTGCGCGACGATCTCGGCGGCGCGGGCGGCGTAGCGC
>JALZBE010000280.1 GCA_030947665.1 Vulcanimicrobiota bacterium
GGCCGATCCGGCCGTGCCGCTGGATCCGCACGCGGGCCGCGAGCGCGTCGCGTCCGCCGGCACCGCGCGGTTCGACCCGCAGACCTACGAGCACGGCCTGCGCCCGGAGCGCTGGCGCATCGCGGTCCTCGGCGCGTTCAAGCGCGGCAAGTCCAGCTTGATCAACGCGATCGCCGGTTCGCGCGTGCTGCCCGACGAAGGCGCGGACGTCGAGATGCACTTCCCGGTGCACGTGCGCTACGGCGAGCGGCACCGCGCGTACGCGCTTGGCGACGACGCGGGCTGGAACGAGATCGCGCTCGACGACGCGCTCGACGCCGCGACGCGCACGCCGCTGCTGATCGAAACGCCGTGGACGCTGCCGCGCCAGCTCGTGCTCGTGCACACGCCGGCGTTCGACTCGGGCTTTCCGCTCGCGAACGAGATCGTGCGCGCGGCGGCGCACTCCGCCAGCGAGATCGTCGCGCTGTTCTCGCGCCAGCTCTCCGACCGCGAGCTCGCGTTGTACGGCACGATCGCGGAGGGCGAGAAGCCGATCACGTTCGTGCACACGATGGCCGATCACGAGGACGGCGCGGAACGGCGCAACGTCGTGATGCTCGCCGACCGCTACCTGCGCGAACGCGCGATCGTGCCGCAGCGCATCTTCACGACATCGACGCTGGAATACCGCGAAGCGTTCGAAGCGGGACGCGCGCCCGCGGGCTGGAACGAGCTCGTCGCGCTGCGCTCCACGCTCGAAGCGCACGCGGAAGAGCACATGGCGCGGCTCGCGCGCGGCGAGCGCGAACGCATCGAAGTCGAGCGGCTCGCGAAATCCGTTCCGCCGGCTGCCGCGCCCGCAGCAAGCGAGCGCGGGTCGTTTTTCAAGCGCCTCTTCGGCGGTCGTTAGAACGCGTTCACAAAGGGGGGCCGCCACCCGCCGTAGCCGAATCAAATCGGACGTGTCCGACACCTATATCCTCGGGCCGGCGCGCCTCGCGCTCGGCGACGGTACGCTGACGCACGGTCGGCTCGCCGTCAACCGCGGGCGCATTGCCAGGCTGCTCCCAGAAGAGGGCCCGACCGATCTGCGGCCACCGGACGGCGCGATCATCGCACCGGGCCTGATCGACGTACACACCAACGGCGCCGACGAGTTGTTGTTCAATCGCGATCAAGGCAACGCGGTGGAGGTTGCGTCGCGAGCGTACGCACGGCAAGGCGCGACCGGTTACCTCGCCGGTGTCATGACGGCGCCGTGGGAGTCGATGATGCACGCGGCCGCGGAAGTGTCGGAAGCGGCAAACCAGATGGTCGAAGCCGGCGATCCGATCGGCGCGCGGTGTCTGGGTATTCATTTCGAAGGCCCGTTCCTCAACCCGAAGTTCCGGCGCGTGCACCGCGCCGAGTGGATCGTGCCCGCGACGCTGGAGCGCGCGCAAGAGATGGTGGAGGCGTGCCGCGGTGCGCTCGTGATGGTGACGATGGCGCCCGAAGTCGACGGCGTCGACGAGATCGCGCGCTTCTTCTTCGATCAGGGCATCGTGTGCTCGGCGGGACATACCGCCGCGCACTATCGCGAAGGCATGCTAGCCATCGGGCTCGGCTTTCGCACCGTCACGCACGCGTTCAACGCGATGCCGCCGCTCGATCATCGCGATCCCTCGATCCTCGCGGCGTTCATCCAGGAGTCGCGCACGACGGTGCAGCTGATCTGCGACGGCTATCACGTGTCGCCGCCGATGGTCGATCTGCTGTACCGCACGCTGCACGACCGCCTCGTGCTGACGACCGACAACATGCCGCCGGCCGGCAGCGGCTACCGCATCGAAGGCGGGGTGGTTCGCGCGGAGGACGGCACCATCGCCGGCAGCGCGCTGCTGATGGACCAAGCCGTGCGCAACCTGATGGTGTACGCCGAGATCCCGTTCGAGACGGCCGTCGTCAACGCGACGCGCAGCCCCGCGCGCCTGCTCAACCTCGACCGCGAGCTCGGCACGATCGAGCCCGGCAAGCGCGCCGACCTGTCGGTGTGGAGCGACGACCACCGCGTGCTCTCGACGATCGTCGGCGGTTTGCCGGTGTTCGGCGCGGCGCACCTCTATCGGCCTTCACGCACGGCCAGCGCCTGATCTGACCGTCCCATCGTAGGCGCGATCATCGCCGGGCTAGCGTTGCTCGGCGTACTTTTTCGTCCTTGGCGCGTGAACGAGGCGTGGTGGGCGGCCGCCGGTGCGCTTGGGCTCGTCGTCACGCGCGCGGTTTCACCGCACGACGCCGCCGCCGCGCTCGGCCGCGGGCTGCACGTCTATCTGTTCCTGATCGGGATGATGGCGCTGGCAGGGTTCGCGCGCGCGGAAGGCGTGTTCGACTGGATCGCGGCGCGCGCGGTGCATGCCGCGCGCGGCTCGCGGTCGCGGCTGCTGCTGCTCGTGTACGGCGCCGGCGTCGTGACGACGGCCTTCCTGTCGAACGACGCGACGATCGTCGTGCTTACGCCGGCGGTGCTCGGCGCGATCGCGCGCACCGACGCGCGGCCGCACGCGTACGTGTTCGCGTGCGCGCTCGTCGCCAACGCCGCGAGCTTCGTGCTGCCGATCGCGAACCCGTCGAACCTGCTGTTCTTCGCGGACCGCGTGCCGCCGCTGCATCTGTGGCTGGCGTCGTTCGCGCTCGCCTCGGGCGCCGCGATCGCGTTGACGTACGCGGCGCTGGTGGTGATGTTCCGCCGCGATGTCGCAGCACCGCTCCTCGTGCGCGAAAGCCGCGCGCCCACGCCGCGCCCGCTCGCGTTCGTCGTGCTCGCGATCAGCGCCGTGGTGCTCGTGGCGACATCGTCGCTGGACGGCCCGCTCGGGCGCGTTACCTTCGCGTGCGGCCTCGCGGCCGTACTGCTGTCGGCGACACGCGCGCGGCGCGAGCCGCTGCGGATCGTGCGCGGCATCGCCTGGCCGGTCGTAGCGCTGACCGCGGCGCTGTTCGTGCTGGTGGAAGCGCTCGACGCGGCCGGTGCGGCGATGCTGCCGCGCGCGCTGTTCGCGTGGGCCGCGCACCAAGCCGCCCCGGTCGCGCAGGCGGGCGTCGCGCTCGCGGCCGCGCTTGCGTCGAACCTGGTGAACAACTTGCCCGTGGGGCTCGACCTCGGCAAGTACGTCGGCGCGATGCACCCGCCGGCGGCGCTCAGCGCCGCGGCGCTCGTCGGCGTGAACGTCGGCCCGAACCTGACCGCGAACGGTTCGCTCGCGACGCTGCTCTGGCTCGCCATCCTGCGCCGTGAAGGCGTCGCGATCGGGCCGCTGCGCTTCGCGGCGGTCGGGCTCGTCGCAGCGCCGCTCGCGCTGATCGCGGCGGCGCTGCTAGCGCGTTAAACGGCTAGTTGTTCGCGGCGCAACCACCGAGCTGCATCGCGGCGCTGCCGTGCAGCGCGGCCTCTTTGAGATCTTTGCGGATCCACTCTTCCGCAGGGAGCGTCGCGAACAGCCCCTGCAAACGATCGTGGTCTTGCTGATCGTTGGCCGTCGATTGACCGCCGCTGACCATTCCGCGCGGCGGCTGAGCCGGATTCTGCGTCGTGGCGTCGACCGGATGCTGGTCTAAGGCTTTCCACGCCAGCGCGCCGCCGCCGGAATTGTCGGACGTCGTGTTGGCGTTATCGCGCACGGGCGTTTCCGCCAGCACGGCAACGACGCGCGCCAGCGACTTGGCAAGCCACATCTGACGCACCTTCGCGCCGTCGAGCGCGTCGGCGAAGCCGAGCATCTCCGTGCGTTTCTGCTCGTCGACCTCGGCGCCGGCCGCGGCGCGCAGCGCGCGCACGTCGTCGCGGCCCGCCACAGCGAGGTTCCACAAGCCGGTGAGATCGCGCTCCGTCTTCTTCAGCGATTGCGCCTTGGTCAGATGCGAGTCGAGCCGGAAACGGCGCAGATCGTTCGCGAGGATCGGCATGCTGTACTCGAACGTGATCGCCGAGTCGATCCCCGACCGAGCGCGCGCGAGCGCCCCGCAGTACGGCGTCCGCGAACGGACGCGGCCGATCTCGGCGAGCGGCGTCACGATCGACGCGTTCTCGGCGGCGCGCGAGGACGGCGCCGGGCTGGGCTGCGTCTGTCCGCTCGCGACCGACACGTGCGCGTTCAGCGCGAGGACGAGGGCTGTTCCGGCGACGCCGGGGTGCAAGCGGCGGCCATGCATGGGCGATCGGTTCGCCTGGTCGCCTCGTTCTCCTCGGCCGCGAGAGGGAACGGTACGGTATCACGCGGAGTGCGCCGAATGATCTCAATGGGCATCTCCGTCGAAGACCGCGACGGCGTTCGTCACGTCGTCCTGGATCGTCCCGACAAGAAGAACGCGCTCACCGCCGCGATGTACGCGGTGCTCGCCGACGCGGTGACGTCGGCGGCGAAGGACGACGTAGGCGCGCTGCTGGTCGGCGCGCGCGGCGACACGTTCACCGCGGGCAACGACTTGCGCGATTTCCTCGATCAGCCGCCGCACGGCGACGACGCGCCGGTTTTTCGCTTCTTGATCGGCCTTGCCACGACGGACGTGCCGATCGTCGCCGCGGTGCGCGGGAACGCCGTCGGCATCGGGACGACGATGCTCTTGCATTGCGACCTCGTGTACGCGTCGCCGACGGCGAAATTCAAGGTGCCGTTCGTCGACCTCGGGCTCGTGCCCGAAGCCGGCAGCAGCGTACTGCTGCCGCGGCGCATCGGGCGCGCGCACGCCGGCGGCGCACTGTACCTGGGCGAGCCGATCTCGGCGGAGCAGGCCTACGCGGACGGCATCGTCACCAGGGTCGTCGCCGACGACGAGCTCGACGCGCACGCCGATGCCGCGGCGCGCGCGATCGCCGCGAAGCCG
>JALZBE010000281.1 GCA_030947665.1 Vulcanimicrobiota bacterium
GATCGCGAAAGCGTACTTCAAGAAGAAGGGCGAGCCGCAGCGTAACGTCGTGATCGTGCCCGACACCGCGCACGGCACCAATCCCGCGTCCGCGGCGATGGTCGGTTTCAAGGTGCTCTCGCTCAAGTCCGACGAACACGGCCGCGTCGATCCCGACGAGATGCGCAAGGTCGTCGGCCCCGACACCGCGGTCTGCATGATGACCAATCCGAACACTCTGGGCCTGTTCGAGCCGCGCATCCACGAAGTGTCCGACGTCGTGCACGAGGCCGGCGGCCTGATGTACTACGACGGCGCGAACGCGAACGCGCTCATGGGCAACACGCGCCCGGGCGACATGGGCTTCGACCTCATGCACCTCAACCTGCACAAGACGTTCACGATCCCGCACGGCGGCGGCGGCGCGGGCGCGGGCCCGGTCGGCGTCGCGCCGCATCTGATCGAGTTCTTGCCGACGCCAGTCGTGCGGGCGTACGACGCGGACGGCAAGGACGTCGACGCAACCGGCTGGCGTGAGACCGCGGACCTCACGTTCGCGCTCGACTTCGAGCGGCCCGATTCGATCGGCCCGATGCGCTCGTTCTGGTCGAACTTTGCGCACATGGTGCGCGCGCTCGCGTACACCTACGCCAACGGCGCCGACGGGCTCACCACGGTGTCGAAGCTCGCGGTGCTCAACGCGAACTACATTCGCGCGTCGATCCGCGACGTCGTCGACATCCCGTACGACGAGATCAACCGGCACGAGTTCGTCGCCTCGGCGCAGTCGCTCAAGCGCGAGACGGGCGTGCGCGCGCTGGACATCGGCAAGGCGCTGCTCGACCGCGGGTACCATGCGCCGACGGTCTACTTCCCGCTGATCGTCCCCGAGTGCCTGATGATCGAGCCGACCGAGACCGAGTCGAAGGAGACGCTCGACGCGTTCATCGCGGACTTCCGCGACATCATCGCGACGGCGAAGTCGGATCCCGAGAAGGTGCTCGAGACGCCGGTCAACACCGCCGTCGGCCGCATCGACGAGACGCGCGCGGCACGCCAGCCCGATCTGCGCTGGCGCCCGCCCGCGGCAGGGTGAGCGCCCCTTAGTTACAGCTCTTCGCGACGGGAAGGAACGCCTTGGCCGCCTGGTTCTCGCCGATGCGGACCGCGGCCGCCATGTTCAGGCTCCACTCGTTGAGCGACGCCTTGTCGACGAGCGCATTTTTTCCGGTGAGCCGCGGCATGCCGTGCGGGGCGTTCAGGATGGGGATCGGCGCGGGTGGTGCGTCGACGCTCATCTGCAGCGGCGTGCTGTGCCCGCCGAACGCGCCGCTGTCCTCCATACCGTTTTGCGCGGTGGCGTTGCGCTCGCGCATGACGAACTCTTGCAACTGGTTCGCGCGCGCTTTCTGCACCGCGTAGAGCTGCTGGAGACCTTCGCGCTCGGCGACGACCTGCGGGTCGGTGGAGTCTTTCAGCCGCGGATCGCGTAGCGCTTTGTCCATCTGGAGCGATTCGTTCAACATCGCCGTCGCATCCGCGTCGAGCTTGGCGAGCGCGGAGTCGCGAAAGACGTCGTTCTTGTGCACCCGGTCGGCGGCGAGCTCGGCATACTGCGGCAAGCGCACGCGCGTTTGCAGGAAGCGCGTGTCCGCTCGCTGGGCCGCCGAGAACGACGGGATGACGAGATCGCGCAGCGCCGCGCACGCGGGCACCGTCGAACGGACGCGCCCGATCTCCGGCAGCGAGGCATCCGGTGCCGCGGTCGGCGTCGCCGCCGGGACTTGCGCGGAAGCCGGTACCGCGCCGAGCGCGATCGCAACGGCAACGGTGGTGGCGGCGAACGGATGTGCCATGCTACACCTTCAGCGACAGCTCTGGGCGATCGGCAAGAACGTGTGCGCGGCGAGGTTTTCGCTCGCGCGCACGGCGGCGGCCATCTGGCCGCTCCACTCGTTGAGCGACTGCATGTCCGCCATCGCGATCTTGCCGTTGATCAGCGGCATCCCGCGCGGCGCGTTGAGCGACGGCGGCGGTTTGAGCGGCGTGTTGTCGGGAGTTCGCTGCTGCGTGCGCGACGCGAACGCGCTGTTGTCGCTGAAGCCGTTCTTCGCGATCTCGTTGCGCTGGCGCATGACGAACTCTTGGAGCTGGTTCGCGCGCGCCTGCTGCGTCGCGTAGAGCTGCTGAAGCTGGTTCTTCGCGGCGATCACCTGCGGATCGGTGGGGTCCTTGAAGCGCGGGTCGCCCAGCGCCTTGTTGAGGATCAGCGTCTCGTTGAGGATCTTCGTCGCGTCGGCGTCGAGCTTCGAAAGCGCGGACTCGCGGTACACGTCGGTGCGGTGCTCGGGATCGTCGGCGATCTCGATGTACTTCGGCAGCCGCACGCGCGTCTCGTTGAAGCGCGCGTCCGCGCGCCGCGCCGCTGCGAACGACGGGACGATGAGATCGCGCATCGCCGCGCACACCGGGCTGTTCGCGCGAACGCGCCCGATCTCGGGGAGGTTCGCGGCCGGTGCGGGCGTCTCGGTTCCGAACGGCTGTAGCGTCCCGAGCGGGAACGGCTCCGGTTTGGGCGTCGGGGCGGCAGCGAACGCGATCGCGAGCGCGGCGGTGATGGCGAGAGCGTGGGGCATCGCCGCTATTTTCGCGGGGGCCGGGAGGGACGCCTCGGGAAGCACTCGGCATGGAGCGCGCCCAGACCGCCGACGCCGAGCTCGACGCGTTCCTCGCCGCGGAATGGCGCGATGATCGCCGCCGCCACCCGGTCGCCGCCTCGCTCGATGGCGACCGGTCGGCGGACGACCGTTGGGACGACCAGTCCGAGCCGGCGCTCGCCGACGAAGCGGAGCATCGCCGCGACGCCCTCGCGCGGCTCGAGCGCATCCCGCGCGACATGCTGGGCGAAGCCGGCCGGCTCAACCGCGATCTCTATGCGGGCCAGCTTCGCGACGCGCTGCGCGGCTACGAGCTCGGCACGCATTTCTTTGCACTCGATCCACGTGACGGCGTGCAGACGTACGCGCACTACGCCGAGCAGCTGCCGTTCGCCGGTGCTGCGGATTACGAACGCTGGCTGACGCGGCTCGACGCGTACCCGCGCGCGGTCGCCGATGCGATCGCGCTGCTGCGCGCGGCCGTCGCGCGCGGGCTGCTGTGGCCGCGCGCATCGATGGAGCGCGTGCCCGCGCAATTAGACCGGCTCGTCGTGGAACCGGAACGGTCGCCGTTCTACGCTCCGTTCGCGCGCATCCCCGCTTCTGTTCCCGCGGCGGAGGCCGGCCGTTTGCGCGAGCGCGCATGCGCCGCGATCGCCGAGCGCATCAACCCGGCGCTGCGCGAGCTGCGCGCGTTCGTCGTCGAATGCTACCTCCCGGCCGCGCCCGAGCATCCCGGGCTGACGCACGTGCCGGGCGGCGACGCGCTCTACACGTACTTCGCGCGCACCTACACCACCACCGATCTCACGCCCGACGCGATCCACGAACTCGGCCTGCGCGAAGTGGCGCGCATCCGCGCCGAGATGGAAGCGCTCGCGCCGCAAACCGGCTATCCGGGTTCGCTGCACGACGTGTTCGCGCAACTGCGCGCCGACCCGGCGAACTATCACGCTACCGGCAACGCGCTTCTGCTCGCGTACCGCGCGATCGCGAAGCGCATCGATCCCGAGCTCGTCAACGTGTTTCGCACGCTGCCGCGGCTCCCGTACGGCGTCGTGGCCGTCCCCGACGCGCTCGCGCCCGACACGACGACCGCGTACTACTATCCGGGCGCGCTCGACGGCTCGCGCGCGGGCTTGTACTACGTCAACCTGTACCGGCCCGAACAGCGCCCGATCTACGAGATGATGGTGCTCTCGCTGCACGAGTGCGTGCCCGGACACCATCTGCAGATCGCGCTCGCGCAAGAGCTTCGCGGCCTGCCGGAGTTTCGGCGTGCGTCGATCGCGTACACCGCATACGTCGAAGGCTGGGGGCTGTATGCCGAATCGCTCGGCGACGAGATGGGCTTGTACGACGACGCGAAGTCGAAGTTCGGCGCGCTGACGTATCAGATGTGGCGCGCGGTGCGGCTCGTCGTCGACACCGGCATCCACGCGCGCGGCTGGTCGCGGCAGCGCGCCGTCGATTATTTCCTCGACAACGCCGCGAAGACGCGTCTCGATGTGGAGAACGAGATCGACCGCTACATCACGCGGCCGGGCCAGGCACTCGCGTACAAGATCGGCGAGCTCAAGATCCGCGAGCTGCGTGAAAGCGCGGTCGCGCGGCTGGGCGCCCGATTCGACCTGCGCGATTTCCATGAGGTGATCTTGGGCGCGGGCGCGCTGCCGCTGGACGTGCTGGAAGGCCGGGTGGCCGGCTGGCTCGAGCGCACGAGCGCGACCGATGTTTGAAGAACCTCGCGGAGAATGCGGAGTCGGCGTCGTATCAGCCCGGTATGGCCAGGCGCCCGACCCCGACTCTTACCGAGGCGGAGTACCGTCTCATGAACATCCTCTGGGATCTCGGCAGTGCGACCGTGGCCGACATCCACACGCGCCTCGACGACCGTCCGATCGCCTACACCACGGTCCTCTCGACCCTGACGATCCTCGAGCGCAAAGCCTATGTCCGCCACACGACCCGCGGCAAGGCGAACGTCTACAAGCCGCGCGTCGAGCGTGACGCGGCCCGCCGGACCGTCGTCGACAACGTGCTGGCGACGTTCTTCGACGGCTCGCCGCGCGCGCTGATGCTCAATTTGCTCGCGTCGGAGCGGCTCAGCCCAGACGAGGAGCGGCGCTTGCGCACGCTGCTCGAGGCCGAAGGCTGAACGCCGCGGTCACGGCGCTCGCGGCCCTTGCCGCGGTCGTCGCG
>JALZBE010000282.1 GCA_030947665.1 Vulcanimicrobiota bacterium
CGCCAAGACGCTCGACGACGCGCTGGCCCGGCTCCGCCGTGCGGTCGAGCGTACACGCGGCGCGCACCGGGCGAACGGCGGGGCGTTTTGCGCGCTGTGCGACGCCCCGGTCGACGCCGGCACGCCGATGTGCCGGCCGTGCCGCGACGACGACGAGCGCCGGCGCCGCTACGCCTGCGAGCGGCTGCTGTTCGAAGCGCCATGGCTCGGCTCCGACGACGTGCTTGGCGCCGTGGGCGGTCTCACCCCGGAGGCATACGACGCGATCAGGCGCCGCTTGCTCCAGTCGTGGTGGGACGAGCTGTGGCGCGCGAACAAGCTGCACAAGCTGCGTCAGCCGCTCGATCGCGTTCGCTTGCGCAAGCTCGCGAGCTCGTTCGTCCTGCTGGAAACGCGCATCGATCCGAACCGCCTCGAAATGGACTCCGCCGTCCGCAAGAACGCGCTGGGCGATCTCTATGATTTCGTGCGAGCGATCGAGACGGGATCGTAATTTCTCGATGCCGGGATTATTGAGGTGAAATTCGTTCCGTTGTCGAAGATGTAGTCTCGAATGAACGACTATACCGGCGACCAGATCGAGGTTCTCAAAGGACTCGAGGCGGTTCGCAAGCGTCCCGGCATGTACATCGGCAACACCGCCGAGCGCGGGCTCCACCAACTGGTCTACGAAGCGGTCGACAACGCGGTCGACGAAGCGCTGGCGGGCTACGCGCAGAACATCGCGGTCATCCTGTTCAAGGATGGTTCGGTGAGCGTCGAGGACGATGGCCGCGGGATCCCCATCGACATGCACGCCGAGGAGAAGCTTCCGGCCGTCGAGGTCGTGATGACGATCCTGCACGCCGGCGGCAAGTTCGGCAAGGGCGGCTACAAGGTTTCGGGCGGGCTGCACGGCGTCGGCATCTCGGTCGTCAACGCGCTGTCGGAGCAAATGACCACGCGCGTGAAGCGCGACGGCTGGCTGCACGAGATCAAATTCGAGCGCGGCGTCACCGTGCAGAAGCTGCGCAAGCTGCAACGCGCCGAAGGCACCGGCACGCACCAGTGGTTCAAGCCCGACTCGACGGTGTTCGAGACGCTCGAGTACTCGTGGAAGATCCTCGAGGCGCGGCTGCGCGAGCTCGCGTTCCTCAATCGCGGTTTGTCGATCACGCTGCGCGACGAGCGCCCCGAGGACGGACCCAAAGACCGCACGTACATGTACGAAGGCGGCATCGTGTCGTTCGTAGAGTGGCTCAACGAGAACAAGGACGCGCTCACCCCGGTCATTTCCACGAACGGCGAGCGCGACGACATCGTCGTCGAGTGCGCGTTTCAGTGGCAGGACGGCTACAACGAAGTCGTCTACTCGTACGCGAACAACATCAACACCATCGAAGGCGGGATGCACCTCACCGGCTTTCGCACCGCGGTGTCCGGCAAGGTCAACGAGTACGCGCGCAAGCGCGGCATGCTCAAAGAAGCCGACCCCAACTTGTCGACCGACGACTGCATGGAAGGCCTCACCGCGATCGTCTCGGTGAAGCTGCAAGAGCCGCAGTTCGAAGGCCAGACGAAGACCAAGCTCGGCAACGCGAAGATGCGGCCCATCGTGAACGGGCTCGTCACCGAGCGGCTCGAGTTCTTCTTGGAAGAGAATCCCAAGTTCGGCCGCGCGATCGTCGACAAGTGCATGCAGGCCGCGCGGGCACGCGAGGCCGCAAAGAAAGCGCGCGATCTGACGCGCCGCAAGAACGTGCTCGAAGGCAGCGGTCTGCCGGGCAAGCTCGTCGACTGCAAGACGCAGGACCCCGCGCTCTCCGAGTTGTTCCTCGTCGAAGGCGACTCCGCCGGCGGCACCGCGAAGGGCGGGCGCGACCCGAACACGCAAGCGATCCTGCCGCTGCGCGGCAAGATCCTCAACGTCGAGAAGGCGCGGCTCGACAAGATGCTCTCGAACGAAGAGATCCGCACGATGATCACCGCGTTCGGTACGGGCTTCGGCGAGGAATTCAACGCCGATAAGCTGCGCTATCACAAGATCATCATCATGACGGACGCAGATGTCGACGGCTCGCATATCCGCACGCTCCTGCTGACGTTCTTCTTCCGGCAGATGAAGCCGCTGGTCGAGCGCGGCTACGTCTACATTGCGCAGCCGCCGCTCTACGGTGTGAAGAAGGGCAAGAAGCAGTGGTGGGCGTTCAATGAAGCGGAACTCGAAGCAATCTTTGACGGCGCCGATCCCAAAGAGTACACGGTTCAACAGTTCAAGGGCCTGGGTGAGATGGATGCCGAGCAGCTCGCCGTGACCACCATGGATCCGGAGTCGCGCCGGCTCAAGCAGGTCAGCCTGGCGGGTGAGGGCGAGCAAGGCGAGGCCGAAAAGATGTTCACCACCCTCATGGGTGAGAAGGTCGAGCCGCGCAAGCTCTTCATTCAAGAGCACGCCCGCACGGTTCGAAACCTGGATTTATAATTTCTCGGCTCGCGGCCGAAGCTGGGAAATCCCCAGGCACTAAAAGCTGGGAACCTCCGTTGAACATCGAGTGAGGCGAAGCCGAACGAGGGGCTCTCCGCTGTGCGGAAGCCATACGTTTGTCATTGTGCTAGGTCGGGGACGTAGGAAGCGGTGTTTCGCGTGAGAGCGTCGCGTCGTGTGGTGGTCGTCGCCGCGACGGTGGCGGTGCTGCTCGTCGTGCTCTTCGCGGCCCGGCACGTGATCGCGCGCAGCGTCCTGCAAACCGTGCTCTCCAGCGCGACCGGCTACGACGTGCGCATCGGCTCGCAGGCGCTGGGGGCCAACCACGCGGCGCTCTTCGACGTCCACGTCGTGAAGAACGGCGATCCCGTGCTGGACGCGCAGCGGGTCGACGTCGACTACGCGCTGCGCGACATCTTCCCGGGCGGCCAGCACCGCTTCGGGTTCGCGGCGATCGCGATCCAGCGGCCGGTGCTCACGATCACGCGGCACGCCGACGGAACGCTGACCTTCAACCGCACCGGCGGAACCTCGGGCGCGCCGCCGACCGCCACGCGCGCGGCCGCGGCGCCGTATTACTTCACGGCGCGCGTCCGCGACGGTGTGATCCGGCTCATCGACGTCGCGCCACTGCAGCCCGACCTCGCCGTGCAGACGATCGAGAACGTGTCGATCGACGCGTCGGTGAAATCGGACGCGCGCACGACCGCGCGCGTCGACGGCGTGCTGCTCGGCCGGCGGGCGCCGGGCGCGCCAATCACGCGCTACCCGCTCGCCGAGCGGACGGTGATCGACGTGCAGCGCGGCATCGCGCTCAACCGCATCACCGCGCGCGAGCTGCCGCTGCGCGGTGCGCTGGGGTATTTCATCCACGCGAACGCGCTGCGCTTCGACGACGGCGTGCTCGACGACGTCGACGCGCAATACTTCGCGCTCGCGCCCAAGCCGGACACGGAGTTCGCGTACCGGCTCGGGGGACACGCCGACCTGCACGGCGGGCGTATCGCCGTCGGCGCGCTCGCGCGCGAAGTGCGCGACCTCGATGCGCGGTTCGTCATCACCGACGACATGCTCGCAACGAAGGCGATCGACGCGACGCTCGCGGGCGTCCCCGTGCACGGCCGCGGCGCGATCTACGATCTGTTCGGCACGCCGTCGGCGCGCATCGCGCTCGTGACGAACGGCGACTTGCGGCGCCTGCGCACGGTGTTCGCGTTTTCGGCCGAGATGCCGCTGAGCGGCGGCGCCCGCCTGCAGACGCTGCTCGAGTCGAAGCTGTCGCAGCCGCTGATCCACACCTGGCTGGGCGCCGGGCGCATCGCGTACGACAAGTATCCGATCGACGGCGCGAACGGTTACGTCGACTACTACGACAACGCGGTGACGATGGACGCCATTCGCGCGCGTTACGGCGTCGCCGATCTGCTCGTCGGCGGGCGCGCGCTGTTCGCCGACGCCGGCAACGACTTTGCGTTCGTGCTCAACGCGCGCGGGCCCGGCGCGTCGATCCCGTACGCCGACGTGCTCGCGCCGGACTCCGGCGTCATCGCGACGGCGATGATCGAAGCGCCGCCGCACGAGTCGTTTCGCGCGCGCGGCACGATCGCCGCGAACGGCGCGACGACCGGCAGCGGCACGTTCGCCGTGGATCCGCACGGCGTCGGCGAGTTCGGCCCGTTCGAATTCGGCCGCGCCGACGGCTCGTCGCTGGCCGGCGGATTCGAGCTCCAGCGGCCGATCTCGCAGAGCGCGGGTTGGGTGCACGCGCGCGGTTTCCGCCTCGCGCAGGTGAAGAACGCCGCCGCGCTCCCGGGCGCGTCGATCCCTGGTTTGCCGCCGCTGTCGGGCACGATCGACGGCGACCTGGCCGGCGGCGGCACGCCGGACTCGTTCGGGCTCGCCGGCGTGCTGCGCGGCCGCAATTTGCGCGTGGCGAGCTTCGACATCGGCGACGGCAGCGTACGGCTCGACGGCACGCTGAGCGACGTGCGGCTGGCCGACATCTCCGTGGCCGGCCCGCTGGGCCGCTTCAACGGAAACGGCGCGTACGCCGACGGCCTGTTCGCGCTCGACGGCCGCTACGACGGCGCGCTGGAGCGGCTCGCGCAGTTCACGTCGGACCCGACGGCGCGCGGCGAGATCCACGGCCCCGTACGCGCGACGATCGCATCGAACCACATCGTCGTGCAGACGACCGGCGCGGTCATCGCCGGTGGACGCGTGCGCGGGGTCGCGGTCGACGGCGTCGCCGGCACGATCGTGGTCGACGGCACGGCGCTGCGCGTGGTCGCCGTGGACGGCTCGATCGGCGGCGGACGCGCCGTCGCGGCCGACACCGGCGGAGCGTTCCTCGTGTCGGCG
>JALZBE010000283.1 GCA_030947665.1 Vulcanimicrobiota bacterium
GTGCGCGGTTACGCCGCGGTCGCGACCGCCGTCACCTAAGGCGATGCCGCCGGGCGTCCGATACCATCACGAGGAGGACTCCGACGAACATGGACGTTCAGACGATCGACCAGATTCAAGCCGCGCCGCCCGCCGCCGCCGCGCAAGCTGCGCAGCCGGGCGCGCCCGCGGCGCCGCAGCAACCGCCGCACGTTGCCGACGAGACGCTCCACCGAGCGCTCTCGCATCTGGTCGGCGGCGGTTCGAATGTCGCCGTGCAATTCAAGGTCGTGCACGGCACCAATCAAATCGTCACGGTCTTCACCAACAAAGACACGGGCGAAGAGATTTCGCAGTTCCCCGCGGAGTCGATGGTGCTCATCGCGCAGTTCTTCAACAAGCTCGCGGGCGCCGTCGTGGACCGGACCGCCTGACGTGAGCGGCATCGGTTCGACCGGCTCGTCCACGACGAGCAGCGCGACGCAGCTCGGGACCAACAACCCGGCAGTTTCCTTTCCCGGGATCGCGTCGGGGATCGACTACAACTCGATCATCCAGAAGTACACCGATCTCACGCTCGCGCAGGAAAAGCCGCTCGAAACGAAAGTCACCTCGCTGAACGCGCAGCAGGCGGAGCTCCTGAAAATCCACGATCTCGTCGCGAAGTTCCAGGACTCGTTCCTAGCGGTAAGCAATCCGGCGAACTTCACCGCGACGAGCCCGACGTCGTCGAACAGTTCCGCGATCGCCGCGTCGACGGTGGCCGGCGCCGTGGCGACGCCCGGCACCTACGTGATGAAGACGGCGACGCTCGCGACCGCGACGCAGTTCACCAACGATCCCGCGGCCAACGGCACGTTCAGCTACAACACCGCCCTTGCCAACGCGGGCGCGTCGATCTCGCCGAACAACGGCCCGCCGGGCACCACGACACCGGGCCAGATCACGATCAACGGCGCGGTGCTCAACTACGACGTGAACTCGACGACCCTACAGAGCTTCGTGACGAACGCGGCAAACGTCGCGGCGCTCAATGCGGTCGGCGTGACGCTCAACTATGATGCCGCGACGCAGAAGGTGACCGTCAGCGCGACGCAACCGCTCACGCTCGGCAGCGCGACCGATCACGGCAACCTGTTGCAAGTCCTCAAGCTCGACACCGCGCAGATCACCTTCGCCGCCGGCACGTACACCGCGACGAGCACCTCGGCCGTCGGCGGCATCAACGTCGGCGCGACGCTGAACACCGCGAACAACGCCGGCTTCGCAACGGCCGTCACCGCCGGGCAGTTCTCGATCAACGGCGTCGCGTTCACCGTGGACCCGACGACGAACAACCTCAACAACCTGCTCCAGCAGATCAACTCGTCGTCGGCCGGTGTCTTCGCCACGTACGACTCCGCGAACGACCGGGTGCTGCTCACCGCGAAGTCGAGCGGGCCGCAGGGGATCACGCTCGGCTCGTCCGGCGACACCTCGAACTTTTTGCAAGCGGTCGGGTTCCTGGCGAACGCGACGCAGCCCAACACGCTCAGCGCCGGCGCCGCGATCGCAGTCGGCAAAGCCGCGCACGTGCAGTACGTCGACAACGCGGGCACCACGCACGACGTCTACAGCAACTCCAACGACGTCACGACCGTGGTGCCGGGCGTCGACTTGAAGCTGCAGCAGGCCATCGACGGCGTCGTCGTCGCACCGGTGACGATCTCCGTCGCGCAGGACAGCACCGCGCTGCAAACGTCGATCAAGACCTTCGTTACCGCCTACAACGCGGTGATCGACGAGATCAACAAGGCGACGCAGGCGCCCGTCGTCGGCAAGACCACGGCGCGGAACGGCCAGACACAGGCGCAGCAGCTCACCACGGGCGGGGTGCTGTTCAACAACTCCGACATCACCGGGCTGCGCGACCGGATGGTCAACATCGTCACATCGATGGGGAACACCGGCTCGTCGTCGTACAACTCGCTCGCGTCGGTCGGCCTTTCGATCGACGCCTCGTTCACCGTGACGGCCGCGGCCGCGGGCAACACGCAGAACACGACCTCGCAGACTAGCGTCTCGCAGCAGACGTTCGCCGGCACCAGCGGCCGGCTTCAGGATCTCGACACCGCCAAACTCGGCACCGCGCTCTCGGCCAACGCGAACGCGGTCGCGAAATTGTTCACCGGCTCGAAGAGCCTCGTCGGTCAGCTCGGCTCGTACCTGACGACCGTCTCCGGCCTCTCGACGCAGCTCACCGGCGGCCTGGTGGGTAAGGTGCCCACGACTTCGCTGTTCGCGTCGCTGTCGAACCAGACCAACGATCAGATCAGCTCGCTGCAGCAGCAGATCAAGCTCGTCACCGATCAGGCGAACTTGCAAGCCGATCGCCTGCGCGCGGAGTTCGTGAGCAGCGAAGGCGCGATCGCAGTGCTCCAGTCCCAACAATCCTCGCTGGGCTCCCTCCTCGGATCGACGTCGAAGACAGGATAACGTGACCGTTTCCAACGCCAATCTGCGCTATCTCGAAGCGTCGATCAATTCCGCAAGCCCCGAAGAGCTCATCATCAAGGTGTACGACGCGCTGCTGCTGTTCGCGCGCCAGGCCATCGACGTGATGGAGACGCGGCCGGCCGACGTCCAGGGGCGCCACGATCTGCTGCGCCGCGCGCAGCGCGCTTGCGCGCTCCTGATGGGGTCGCTCAAGCTCGACCTCGACAGCGAGATCCCCGGCAACCTGTTTCGCATCTACGAGTTCTGGCACCACCAGCTCGTTGCGGCGAACATGCAGGGCGACGCGGTGAAGGTGCGCGAGCTGCTGCCGCTGATCGTCGGGATGCGCGAGACGTGGGTGGAAGCGATCAAGAAGTACCGCACGGAAGGCGCCGCGGGCGCGCAATTCGGTGCCCTCGCCGGCTGACGCGGAGCGCGACGGCGTCGCGCGCACGATCGTCGCGCTGGAGCGCTCGTGCCTGGAGGCCGACGCGGCGATCGTCGAACGCCGCTGGGATGACGTCGGCACGGCGTTTCGCGCTCAGGCCGCGCTGACGGAAGACTTGGCAGCGTTGTTCGAGGCCGCGCCGCACGCATCGCCGGCCAGCGACGCGAAGGTCGCGCAGCGCGTGAATGGGATCGTGGCGTATCGCGACGACCAGCTCCGTCGTCTGCAAGGATATCACGCGGAGGTCGGCACGCGCCTGAACTCGATCGGCCGCGTCAACGCGTTCGCGCGCACGCTGGGCAAGCAGGTGAACTCCGCGCGTGTCCTGGACGGACAGTACTAGCGCGTCATCCGAACGCGCCGCGCAGCGCGGTGACGAGCTTGCGGCCCGCTTCGTGGAGCGACGCGTCCGCTGCGGTGAGCGGATCGTAGCCGCGGTCGACGGCGCGGCGTACCGTGACGCGCATAAGCCACGCACCCGCGGCGACGCGATACGCCGCGAGCGCATCGTCAGCGCGCATGATCGCGTCGGATTTGACGCCCTCGAGGGAACGCGGTGCGACGGCCAGCAGCACCTGCACGGCGCGCAGGAACACGTCGTCGAGATCGCGCTCGAGCACCGTGCGCAGCGCGCCGAGCTCGCGCTCGTCGAGCCGGGTCACGAGCAGCGGGAAATACTGCGGGAACGGTTCGTTCGGGACGGGCGCGAACGCGCGGATCGTTTCGAGCGACTCGCGCGTAACGACGGGCGGCGGCGGCCGGTTCATGCGCGTCGCGACGAGCGCGCGGGGCACCGCCGCGGCGATCGCACGAGCGAAGTCGCGGATGCCGAGCGCGTCGCCCAGCGGCGTATCGACGGCAGCGATCGACGACAGCAGCGCGAGCGCGGCAAGCCCGTGCGGAACGCTGCCGTCGAAGATGCGCTCGAGCGCGCGCACGTCGTCGTCGTCGAGCGTTCTCGCGAGGACGTACGGGTTCGCCGGCTCGGCTGACTGCTTGGGGCGCGGTGCCGCGCGTTTGCGCGGGCGCGGCGGCTTGGCCGGCTCGGGTTCGGGCTCCGCGGCTGCGGTGACGACCGCTTTGTCGTCGACAACCGGTTCGGGCGCGGCGGGCTTCACGATCACGACCGCGGGCGGATAGGAGCTTACGGCGACATCCGGTGTGACGACGACTTCCGGCGTGACGACCGCTCCCGGCACGACGACGTCTTCGACTTCCGGCGTAACCACGACGTCCGGCACGACGATGACTTCCGGTGCGGCGACGACCGGCGCGGCGGGCTCATCGAGCACCGTGTCGACCGCGTGCGGCGGCGCGGGTGCGGCAATCGCGGTCAGCGTGTCGTCCGCCTCGTCAGCTTCGAGTTCGAAGAACGGGCGTGGTGCGTCGTAGGCGGCGTGACCCGCGCGGCGGGTGAGCCGCAGCGCGGGCGCGGCGATCGCGGGCACGCCCGGCGCCGTCGCGTGGACGCTCACGTGAAGCGGTCCCGTGCCCGGCAGAACCCGCACCGCGAAGCGCACGCGCACGGCGTCGCCGCCGGCGATCGTGCCGACGCGCAATCCTTCGCCGAGGAGTGCCTCGCTGTCGAGCGCCACGTCGCCGCGCGCGAAGGAACCGGCCACGGGTTCGCACTCGGGCGGGAGGACGACGCGCAGCAGGACGTCGTCGGCACGAATGTCGCCGTCGTCGTGAACGCTCGCGACGACGGTGACGACCGCGCCGGGGATCAGCTCGCGCTCGGGCCGCGCGTCGACCGCGACGCGCAGCATCGCCGCGCGGGGCCGTTGCGGCGCGTCGTCGTCGCCCAAGATCGACTCGGGACCGAACCGCACCGGGGTCGACGATGACGAAGGCGCGACGTGCGGCGCCAGCCCGAGCTCCTCCCGGCGGCGCCGGTCGAGCAGCTGCGTGT
>JALZBE010000284.1 GCA_030947665.1 Vulcanimicrobiota bacterium
CGACGGCGATGCCTTCGTCGCATGGCCCGACGCGCTCGCCAACGCCATGCCGCCGGGGCCGATCGCAGCCGGCGGCGACGACATGGCGCTGCTGCTGTACACGTCGGGCACGACCGGTCGGCCCAAGGGCTGCGTGCACACGCACCGCTCGGTGCAGACCACGACCTGGGCCACGCCGATGTGGGGCGGCGCGAACTCGCCGGGCGGCCGCGTCATGTCGGTGCTGCCGTACTTTCACGTCACCGGCATGACCGGCGACATGAACGCCGGGCTGTGCAACGGTGCGACCATCGTGATGGTGACGCGCTGGGATCCCGCGACGGTACTGACGCTCATCGAGCGCTATCAAGTTACCGCGATGACGGCCATCAGCACGATGATCGTCGATCTCCTGTCGCATCCGAGCTACCGTTCCGACGCGCTTCGTTCGCTGGTGCATCTCGGCGGCGGGGGCGCGCCGCTGCCGGCCGCCGTGGGCGAGGAGATCATCCAGCGCCTCGGCATCAGCTACATGGAAGGCTACGGCCTCACCGAGACGATCGCGATGACGCACGCGAACCCGCCCGACCGCACGAAGCTGCAATGCCTGGGCGTGCCGACGTTCGGCATCGACTCGCGCGTGATCGATCCCGAGACGCTGCGCGAGCTGCCGGCCAACGAGACCGGCGAGATCGTCATCTCCGGCTCGCAAGTGATGCGCGAGTACTGGCACCAGCCCGACGCGACGGCGGAAGCGTTCTTCGAGCGCGACGGCAAGCGGTTCTTCCGCACCGGCGATCTCGGCTACGTCGACGACGAAGGCTATTTCTTTCTCGTCGACCGCCTCAAGCGCATGATCAACGTGGCGGGCTTCAAGGTGTGGCCGGCGGAGGTCGAGACCAAGCTGTTCGGCCATCCCGCGGTCCAAGAGGCGTGCGTCATCGCGACCAACGATCCGCGCCGCGGCGAACAAGCGAAGGCGCTGGTCGTGCTGCGCGACGGCGCGCATGCGACGCCGGAAGAAATCATCGCGTGGGCGCGAGAGCACATGGCGCCGTACAAAGTTCCGGCGATCGTGGAGTTCGTCACGTCGCTGCCGCGCTCGGCGTCGGGCAAAGTCCAGTGGCGCGTGCTTCAGGAGGAGGAGCAGCGCCGGCCTCAGCCGGCATGAACGAAGACGTCGTCACCGAGCGTCTGGTGCTGCGCGCGCTGCGCGCGGACGACGCGGAGGCGATGCTCGCGTATCGCTCCGATCCGGAGATCATGCGCTATCAGGGCTGGGAGCCGCAGTCGATCGACGAGGTGCGTGCCTTCATCGCGCACATGTCGGAGGTGAAGCCGTACGCGCCCGGCACGTGGCGTCAGCTCGCGATCACGATCCGCGCGACGGGCGAGCTGATCGGCGATTGCGGCGTACGCGTTCCCGCGGACGAGCCCGAACAAGCGGAGTTCGGCATGACGCTGGCGCCTGCGTTCCAGGGCCGGGGATACGCGTCGGAAGCGATCCGCGCACTGCTGCGGCTCGCGTTCGACACGCTCGAAAAGCATCGCGTGTTCGGTTCGATCGATCCGCGCAACGCGCGTTCCATCGCGCTGATGCGCCGCACCGGTTTTCGTCAGGAGGCGCATTTCGTCGAGAGCTTGCGCTTCAAGGGCGAGTGGGCCGACGACGTGGTGTTCGCGATGCTCCGCCGTGAGTGGGCCGGCCACCGCTAGGAAGGACGTCGGTATCCACGGTGAGATGGTCGCCGGTCGCGACCTCGACCGCGAGGCGTTCGTCGCGCTCGGAGTGCTGCCAGCCCAGGCGGGGTGCTTGAACTTCGCCTGCGCGAACGCGTACACGGTAGCGTTCCTCGGCGCGTCCAAGGCGATCCCCGTCGCAGTCTGCCCCGGCGCTTCGGCGGCGCGCGGCAGGATTTCGCGGTGGCCCGGCGCACGACCGGCGTCGCGGTTATGAGAATCCTGATCGTCGGCGGGGGCGCCCGTGAGGACGCGCTGTCATGGCGGCTCGCATCCTCGCCGTCGTGCGAGGCGCTGTTCCACGCGCCGGGCAACGCCGGGACGGTATCGCGCGGCGTCAACTGGAGCGATGTCGTCGCCACCGACGCGCGGACGATCGTGCGCCGCGCGACGGAAGAGAAGATCGATCTCGTCGTGCTCGGCCCCGAGACGGCGATCGCGGCCGGCGTGGGCGACAAGTGCCGCGACGCGGGCCTGTCCGTCTTCGGACCGAACCGCAACGGCGGTCGCCTCGAAACCAGCAAGGTGTTCGCCAAGCGCTTCATGGAGCGTCACGGCATCCCGACCGCGCGCTTCAAGGTGACGCACAACCTCGATCAGGCGAAGCGCGCGCTCGACGGCTGGCGCGGCGGCGCCGTCGTGAAAGCCGACGGGCTCGCGGCCGGCAAGGGCGTCGTCGTGTGCGACGACGCGGCGAGCGCGCTCGCGCTGTTGTCGGAATGGTACGGGACGAACACGATCCCGGGCGGCGGGCACGACGTGGTGATTGAGGAGAAGCTGGACGGGCGCGAGGTGAGCGTGTTCGCGATCGGTGACGGCCGCGCGATGGTGCCGGTCGCCGCCGCGTGCGATTACAAGCGCGCCGGAGACGAGGACCAAGGACCGAACACCGGCGGCATGGGCGCGTACTCGCCGCCATCCGGGTTTCCGGAGAACTTGCTGGCGATCGTGCGCGAGCGCGTGGTCGCGCCTGCGCTGCGCGGCCTGCTCGCCGAAGGCGAAGAGTACCGCGGCGTGCTGTACTGCGGGCTGATGCAGACGGTGAACGGACCGTTCGTGATCGAGTTCAACGCGCGATTCGGCGATCCCGAGACGCAAGTGCTGATGCCGCGCGCCGGCGGGGACTTCGCGCGCTATTTGAAATCGGCGGCTGACGGCGCGCTCGAGATCGACGCGGCGACCTGGTCGTCCGATGTGTGCGTCGGGGTCGTGCTGGCGACATCGCGGTATCCGTACGAGAACACCAAGGTCGAAGGCTTGCCCGCGGAACTCGGCCTCGGCGACGGCGCGACGGCGTTCTGGGGCACGTCCACGCGCGCGGGCGACACCGTGTCGTCGCCGGGCGGCCGCGTGCTCACGGTCACCGCGCGCGGAACCGACATCCCGACCGCGCGAGCGCGCGCCTATGCGGCGATCGACACGCTGAAAACGCGCTTTCCAAGCGGCACCCCGCTCGCATACCGTTCCGACATCGCGCGCACGTAGCACATTGAACGCACTTCGGGATCTCGCATCGCGGCCGGCGCGCACGTTTTTCACCGTCGCTGGGATCGCGATCGGTATCCTCGCGCTGACGGTGGTCGGATCGCTCGCGGAGCGGCTGCACACCATCGTCGCGCGCTCTACCTCGCTCAACACCGACGTCGTGTTCGCGAACCTTCAGCGGTCGGTCTTGAGCTCGCCCAACGCGAGGACGACCGTGGAGCGGGCGTACGCGAAGCTCACGGCGCTCGACGGCGTGCGGACCGCCATCCCCGAAGTGGTCGTGCCGTACTCGAGCGGGAACGCGCTGAGCCGCTTCGGGCCGCCGTCGCTCGTGTTCGGCTTCCCCGACGAGGCGCGTCCGTTCGAGCGCGGCATGCTCGTGGTCGCGCGCGGCCGCGCGATGGCGGCGCGCGAGGAGCGCGTCGCCATGATCGGGCCGGACTTCGCGGCCGCCGAGCACGCGGATATCGGCGACGTGATCGCGCTGGAGGGCAACTCGTTCGCCGTCGTCGGCGTCCTCGACAAGACGTTCACCGTGTTCGACGCCGCGATCGTCGTGCCGTTCGCCGACGCGCAGGATCTGCTGCGCCAAGTCGTGCCGGCGTCGCTCGCGACGCTGCCGAGCGATCCCGTGTCGGCGTTCCTGGTTGCGCCCAAGCCGGGCACGGACGTCGGGTTGCTCGCGCGTCGCATCGCGCTGATCGACGGGCTGTCGGCGCGCGACCCGCGTGAGGTCGCGAATACCGTCCGCTCGACGCTGGGCATCTTCGACGCGATCGTGTTCGGCGCGGCGCTCATCGCGCTGCTGGTCGGCGCGTTCTCGGTGATCAACACGATGACGATCGCCGTCACCGAGCGCACGCGCGAGATCGGGATTCGCAAGGCGATCGGCGCGACCGACGGTTCGATCCTGTTGACGTTCGTCGGCGAGGCCGCGACGATCGGCGCGCTCGGTGGGCTCGTGGGGATCGCGCTCGGGCTCGGCGTCGTCACGGCGATCGACGCGCGCAGCGCCGCGGGCGGCAATCTCCAGCTTTTCGCGATCTCGCCGCTGGTCGGCCTCGGCGCGTTCGCGTTTTCGGTCGCGCTGAGCGCGGTCGCAGGCTTCGTCCCCGCGCTGAGCGCCGCGCGCTTGCCCCCCACCGTGGCGCTGCGACGCTGATGGCGGAGCACATCGTCGACGTGCGCGAGGTCGTGAAAGTGCACGCGCCGGGCACGCCCACCGAAGTGCGCGCGCTCGACGGCGTGACGTTCGGCGTGCGCGCCGGCGAGTACGTCGCGATCGTCGGCGAGAGCGGGAGCGGCAAGACGACGCTGATGCACGTGCTGGGCGGGCTGGACCGCCCCACGACGGGCGATGTCGTCATCGACGGCCGGTCGCTCGCGCGCACGACACGGCGCGAGCTCGCGGCGATCCGCGCCCGCGCGATCGGCTTTGTGTTCCAAGGCTTCAACCTGCTGCCGAACATGGACGCGCGCGAGAACGTCGCGCTCGCCGCGCTCTACGCGGGCCATCGCGGCGACGCGTCCACACGCGCCGAACGCGCGCTGCGCGACGTCGGCTTAGGCGATCGCATGCACCATCGCCCGTCCGCGCTGTCGGGCGG
>JALZBE010000285.1 GCA_030947665.1 Vulcanimicrobiota bacterium
ACGTACGATCGTTCGAGCCTGCCGCCCGACAACCAGCTCGACCTCCATGTCAACGCAAAGGACTTTATCGCGTTCACGAAGAGCACTGACTTCGCTCGGGCGGGTACGAACGGAACCCTTCCGCAACTATCGACCTCGTGGACCCGCTGATCATCACCGTCGCGCCGATCGGTGCCGAAGTCATGCCCGACCAGACGCCATACCTCCCCGTCACGCCGGCGCAGCTCGGCGAGACGGCGCGCGCGATCCGGTCCGCCGGCGCGAGCATCGTCCACGTCCACTGCCGCAACGACGACGGGACGAACACCCACGCCGTCGAGCGCTTCCGCCAAGCGTACGACGCGATCCGCGCCGCGAGCGACCTGATTGTGCAGTTCTCCACCGGCGGCGCGATCGGGATGACGCCCGCGGAGCGCGCGGCGCCGCTCGCGCTGCGCCCGGAGATGGCGACGCTGACGTGCGGCACCGTGAATTTCGGCGACGACGTGTTCGAGAACAGCTTCCCGATCATGCGCGGGATCGCGGCGAAGCTCGACGAGTTCGGCGTCACGCCGGAGCTGGAGATCTTCGACCTCGGGCACCTGTCCAACGCCAAACGGCTCGCGCAGGAGGGTGCGATCCGGCTGCCGGCCCACGTCGACTTCGTGCTCGGCGTCCCCGGCGGGCTGGACGCGAGCGTCGAGCACCTCGTCGACTGCGTGCGCGCACTACCCGCGGGCTGCACGTGGTCGGCCGCGGGGATCGGGCGCATGCAGCTGAGGCTGGCGACCGTCGCGATCGCGATGGGCGGCCACGTCCGGGTCGGGCTCGAGGACAACCTCTATTACAGCAAGGGCCGCCTGGCGCGCAACGAGGAGCTCGTTGCCCGCGTAGTCCGCATCGCCGAGGAGCTGGGCCGCCCGGTCGCCACCCCCTCAGAAGCCCGACGAATTCTAAAACTGCCAACCTTGTCGACAGCGTAGGCGGACCGCAGCGCAGCGAGGACCGCGAGGGTTCAGTACTTTGCGCGAACCCACTAGGGGAATAGACGGCCCGACCGGAAATCGCGTCGGCCCGCTTCCCGGGGAGGTCCACCGCTGCTCACGTACGTCGTCCGCCGGACTCTGCAGAACATCCCGATCCTGCTGCTCGTGTCGATCGTGCTCTTCACGATCCTTCAGTACGCGCCGGGCGGGCCGCTCACGCCGTACCTGCAGAACCCGCATATCACCGAAGCCGACATCGCCCGGCTCAAGCACAACCTCGGCCTGGACCAGCCGGGCTACGTGCAGTACTTCACGTGGCTGTTCCACGTCGTGCGCGGCGACTTCGGCTGGTCGATGTCGAACTCCGAACCGGTCAGCCAGGCGATCCTCGAACGGTTGCCCGCGACGTTCCAGCTGATGGGCTGCGCGTTCGTGTTCTCGCTGGCGATCGGCGTGACCGCCGGCATCATCAGTGCGGTGCGCCAGTACTCGTGGCTGGACTACACCGTCACCACACTCGCGTTCTTCGGGCAGTCGATGCCCGTGTTCTGGTTCGCGCTGATGATGCAGCTGGCATTCTCCGTCGTCGGCATCACCGCGTTCGGCTACCGGTTCTCGCTGCCGTCGGCGGGGCTCTCGACGTCGGACACGTTCGACTTGTGGGACCGCGTGCAGCATCTGATCCTGCCGACCGTCGTGCTGTCGCTGCTGTTCATCGCGCAGTGGAGCCGGTTCATGCGCAGCTCGATGCTGGAGGTCGTGCGCACCGACTACATGCGCACCGCCGCCGCGAAGGGCGTTTCGCAGCGCGCCGTCATCCTCAAGCACGGCCTCAAGAACGCGCTCATCCCGCTGGTCACGGTCATCGCGCTGTCGCTGCCCGGCCTCGTCGGCGGCGCGGTCGTGACCGAGACGATCTTCGCCTGGCCCGGGATGGGCCGGCTCTTCATCAACGCGCTGGGCCAGTTCGACTTCGCGCTGCTGATGGGCTACATGATGCTCGTGTCGTTTCTGGTCATCTTTTTCAACCTGGTCGCTGACCTGTGCTACGCCTGGCTCGACCCGCGCGTGAAATACACGTAGATGGCTGCTTCGTTACCGGTCACCCCGGGAGCCGTGCCCGTCGTCGAAGAGATGGCGCCGTCGCGCAATACCGTCTGGCGCCGCTTCCGCCGCCACAAGGTCGCGCTGATCGGCGGCATCATCATCATCTTCATGGGGCTGATCGCGATCTGCGCGAACATCCTCACGCCGGCCGATCCGAACTTCATCGACCAAGTGAACTGGCAGGGCTATCCGCTCGCACCGGGCGTCGCGCACCACATCCTGGGCACCGACGAGAACGGGCGCGACCTGCTCGCGCGCTTGATGTTCGGCGCGCGGATCTCGCTCACGGTCGCATTGTTCGCGGTCATCATGGAGATCTCGATCGGCACGTTCCTCGGCGCGATCTCCGGGTACTACGGCGGCTGGGTCGACTTCGTCATCATGCGCGCGACCGACGTCGTGCTCTCCATCCCGCTGCTGCCGCTGCTGCTCGTGCTGACCGCGATCGTCGCCGGCACGTCGAACAAGGCGTCGCTGAACTTCGGCGTCATCGTCGTGCTGATCGGCGGGCTCTCGTGGCCGTCGGTCGCGCGGCTCGTGCGCGCGTCGTTCCTGTCGCTGCGTGAGCGCGAGTTCGCCGAGGCCGCGAAGGCGGTCGGCAACCGCGACGGGCGGATCATCTTCCGCCACCTGCTGCCCAACGCGATCGCGCCGATCATCGTGCAGGCGACACTCGAGGTGGCCAACGTCATCATCCTCGAGTCGACGCTCTCCTTCCTAGGCTTCGGCATTCAGCCGCCGACCGCGTCGTGGGGCAACATGCTCGCCAACGCGCAATCGAACATCACCGTGGCGCCGTGGGCGGCGATCTTCCCCGGGCTGTGCATCCTCGTCACCGTGCTGGCCATCAACTACCTCGGCGACGGACTGCGCGACGCGCTCGATCCCAACATGCGCTAGCGTCTCGCGATGTGACCGGAGCGGCGCGATGGAATTCGCGTTCGCTGCGTTGATGGAGTGTGTGCGGTGGGGCGCCGCGTAGGTCGGCTCAGGAGGTCGAATGGAACGGCCGGATCATCGGAATCAGCTCGAAGTGTCTGCGCGGTGGACGCCGCAGCACCTCGACGTCACGGATGCTCCACTGCGGTATGCGGCGCCGAAGGCGGCCTGGATCGACGGCTTCGCGCGATTGCGGCCGCTCGTCGTGACCGATGCCGGCGACCGGATGGCGCGCCGGCGCGAGTACTCGCGCGCCGTCGTCGATCCGGCGGAGATCACCGTGTTGCCGCCGCTGCCGCGCCCTGTCGCCGTGGAGCGGAATCAGCCGTGGCGGGTGCCGGCGATGTTGCGTGCGTTCAGCGGACCGTCGCGGTTCGTTTCTGCAGCGCGCGCGCTACGGCGTAGGTGAGGCCGGCGAGCGCCAGCGGGATCGGGGCGTAGGCGACGCACCAGACGACGGTCGTCACGAACGCGATCAGGTTGTCGGCGAGCGCGTTGAGCCCGCTGTGCCATGCGCCGTCGATGCGCGCGGTGGGACCCGGCTTGGCGGGCGTCGAGTTGGGGCGGTCTTCGGTGATGGTGATCGCGATCGTGCTCGTCGCGACGCGGTGCACGTCGTTGCGGTGCTGCGCGTCGAGCTGCTCGATCTCACCGCGGACCTCGCTGAGCTTCTGCTGAACCGACAGGATGTCGTCGACGTTGCCGCCTTTGTCCATCAGCTTGCGCAGGTCGGTCTCCGCGCGGCGCAGGTTGCGCAGCCGCGCCTCCTCGTCGACGATCGTCGCGTCGACGTCCTCGGCGTCGATGGCGCGCGTCTCGACCGTGCCGAGCAGCCCGAGATGGTCGAGCGTGTCTTCGAGCCGGTCGGCGGGGACTTCGACCGACATCGTCGCCGCGTGCACCGAGCCCGATGCGCGCGGGCTCGTGTCGTTGAGCGACGTCACGTCGCCGCCCGCGCGGCGCACGGCCGACTGCGCCTGCTTCAGCGTCGCCTCGACGTCCCGCACGAGCAGGTCGAGCTTCGCCTTCTTCGCCAGACGGTGCTGCTTGGCGACGGTCGGTTCGGACGGCGCGTTCGGCTGGCCCTGCGCCTTCATCGGCGACGCCGCACGGGACGCTTGCGGGGTATCCGCGTTCTTCACGACCGGCTGAGGATTCGGTCCGGGCGTCACGCGGAAGATCGTCGTCTGCCGGACGTCCGTCGCCGGCGGTGCTCCGAGCCGCGTGGCGTCGGTATAGCTCGCTTCGCGCGCTTGATGCGCGGCAAAGGCGGCCGCGCCGAAGCCGATGACCAGCGTCGCGGCGGTCGCATAGCGGGCCGGCGTCCCCCACCAGGCAGTGCGCAGCCGCGTCGCGGCGATCGCCGTCGCCGGCGTCGAGATGCGGGCGAAGACGTCGTCGAGCACGTGCTCGGGGAGCGGGGGCGCCGCATCGGCGCGCGCCTTGAGCGTCGCCGCGAGGGCGTTGAGCTCGCGCAGCTCGCTCGCGCAGGTCGTGCACGTCGCGAGCTCGGCCTCGACGCGCGCGCGCTCGGCGGCGTCCAGCGTGCCGTTGGCGTAGAACGGGAGCAGCTCGGCGATGTCGTGGTCGGTCATCCCGAATGCTCCGCGGTCGCGAGCGCGTCGCGCAGCCGCTGTTTGGCGTAGAAGGCGCGCGTCTTCACGGTCGCCACCGGCACGTCGACGATCTCGGCGATCTCTTTCTGCGAAAAGCCCTCGACGTAGGTGAGCTCGAGGACCGCGCGGTGCTCCGCGGAGAGCGAGGTGAGCGCCGCGTCGAGGCGGCGACGGTCGTCGGCGC
>JALZBE010000286.1 GCA_030947665.1 Vulcanimicrobiota bacterium
GCAAGCACGTCGACGCCGATACCGACGCCGCTGGATTCGTTGACGCTGCCTGACCGCAAGTCCAGCCGCACGACGCGTACGTTGTGCTGGCATCCGATATAGGCCGCGCGCTGGCCGGCGTCGATCACCACGCTGTGCGACGAGTTGCACCCGCGCAGCGGATAGCGCCGCACGGACTCACGCGGTTCGCCTCGAGGTCGAACGCTTCGACCGTACCGTCGCCCATGTGCGCGACCCATATGATCCCGCGTTGAGCGTCGAGGCTTGCGTAGTCGAACCGCGTCGCATCACCAGTCAGCGGAAAGAGCCCGCTTTATCCCGCTTCCGTTCGAGGGAGGAGGGTGATCGTGTCCTCGACGCGGGTACATACGTCCGGAGATGACCGGCCCGCTTTTGATCACCACCGTCGCCGCTGTCGGCGTCCTTCACACGCTCGTGCCCGACCATTGGGCGCCGATCGTCGTGCTTGGTCGCCAGCAGGGGTGGTCGGTCTCCCGCACAGCGCGCGCGGCCGCGATCGCTGGATTCGGGCATGTGACGACGACGCTGCTGCTCGGCGTCGTTCTATGGGCGGTCGGCGCATCGCTCGCGGTCCGATATGCACACCTCGTCAGCGTCGCAGCGGCGGTTGCGCTCCTCGGGTTCGGTTTGTGGATCGCGTACTCCGGATGGCGGGAGTTGCGGGAGCACGACGGTCACGGTCACGGTCATGGTCACGCTCACGGGGCCGAGTTAGCGCATGCGCACGCCCATCGTCATGAGGACGGCGTGCGCCACGTTCACTGGCACGACCACACCGACGCCGACTGGCACGTCGCCGAAGAGGGCGCTGCGGCGATGCACGTCCACGGCCACGCCGTCGCGGGCCGAACGGCATTGCTGCTGATCCTCGGGTCGTCGCCGATGGTCGAAGGCATCCCGGCATTTTTCGCCGCCTCGACATACGGTGTTCCGTTGCTCGCGACGATGGCCGCTGTCTTCGCGGCGGCGACCATCCTCACGTACGTTTCGGTTTCCGTCGCGGGGATCGCAGGCTTGCAGCGCATCTCGCTGGGTCCGCTCGAGCGCTACGGCGAGGTCGCAAGCGGGCTTTTCGTGGCGCTCGTCGGCGTGTACGCGGTGATCACCGCATAAAGCGAACGATTGGCACTTCATTCCGGTTACTTTACGTCCTCGACAACGCGCGCAACGCCGCTCCTTGCGCCGGCTGACACAGAGATGTCGAACGTCCACTGCGTCGCGTAGTTGAGGTTGGTCTGCGCCGCGTAGGTTCCGTCGCCGTTGTCTGTTGTCGTCAACGTCGGCCCGCTCATCGACATCGTCGGCATCTTCGTGACGATCTTCACGCTGGCGCCCTTGACCGGATTCCCGCCGGCATCCTTGACCGTGACGGTGATCGTTTCCGGGCCTTGCTTGGGCGGATCTGGCGCGAACTGCGTAGCGACCGAAAACGGGCCTACTGTTTGCGCCTGCGCTGCGGTCGTGCTGGACGACGTGTCGCTCTTGGACGCGCATCCGGTGAACGCCGCGACGAGGACGAAAGAAATGACAACCCGGCGGAACATCGATGAGGACTCCTTTGGTGTAGCAACCGTCACGGCGAGAGGTCGCCGGCGGCGTGGTGGATCGCAGCGATTGCGATGTCGTAGCGCGCGACGCTGCGCACGACGGTCTCGCGTGCGTTGGCCGCGACGGACAACGCGTCGAGGATTTCGATTTCGATCGCCTTGCCCGCGGCCTGGCGAAGCGTCACGACACGAAGCTGCTCCGCCGCGTCAGCTTGAACGGCGGTCGCGGTCGCGAGATTGCGCGTCGCGGCTTCGAATTCACGCCAAGCTCGCGCGACGTCGCGCACGGCCTCCGCGCGCGCTTGATCTCGTGCGGCGGCGGCGCGATCGTACTGCGCCTGCGCTTTCGCGACGGTCGCGCTCCGTGACCCGCCGTCGACGATCGGCAGCGATGCGGTAAGCTGCACCTGACCGCCGCTGCGTCCGAGCGACGGGGACGATCCCCCGTTGTAGCTCTGCGCGGTGAGCATCGCCGTCGGTCGATACGCGCTGCGCGCTGCGGCGATCCCCGTTTGCATGGCCGCCAGCCGTTGCTCCGCAGCGAGCACGCTCGGACGTTGCCGCACTGCCCGCGCGGCGACTGCATCGCGCGTTTCGTTCAACGTCGTTTGGACCAACGGCTCGACGGCGACCGGGTCCGCGGCCGTGTCCAAGAGCGCTGCCAGGTCGTACGCGGCCTGATCGCGTTCCGATGTAGCGTCCTCCACTGCTTGCTTCGCCGACGCGAGCGCCGCGCGGTCACGCAGCACCGTGTAGCGCGCGGTCTTCCCCGCGGCGATGCGCTCTTCGGTCACGCGCAGGTGCGCCGCCTGATCCGTTACGGCGGCTTGTCGCGCGATGACGACGGCATCGGACAGCTGCACTTTACGGTACGCTTGCACGGTCGCAAACACGGCATCATTCGTCGTCGCGAGGACTGCGGTCTGTGCGGAGCGAGCGGTTTGGCTCGCCGAACGCGCGTTGAGCGCGTTCGGGCTCGTCGACAGCGGGATCGAGAGCGTGGCCGCGGCATAGGCTTGGCGCGCGACGGGCATGCCCAGCTGTGGCTCGTTCGCGTCGAGCACGTTGCCGCTGATGCCGATCTGCGACCGCAGGCTTGCGCCCGCGATGGCAGCGTCCGCGAAAGCCGCACGCGCGTCGGCTTGGGCCATCCGCACGTCGAACCCGGCGCTTCGTACGCGTTCGACGGCCTGCGCGAGCGTGAGCATGTGGGCCTTCGGTTCTTCTGCCCCGGCACGCGCCGTAAAAAAAAGCGCGATGCCGGCCGCAATGGCGATGCTACGCATGGACCGGCTCGGCCTCGACACCCTTACGGTTGCGCATCCGCTTGCCGAGATCATCGAACGTCGAATACAGGACCGGCACAACGAACAGCGTCAGCACCGTCGAGATCGTGAGCCCGCCGATGATCACCGTCGCGAGCGGCGAGTATGCGTCGATGCCGGTCTTCGGGAAGAACGCGACCGGGACCAGGACGACGATGCTGACGATCGTCGTCATGAGGATCGGGCGCAGTCGAACCGGCCCGGCGGCGAGAATCGCGTCGATTCGGGACATCCCGGTCTCCCGATTGCGCAAGATCAGGTCGAGCAGCAAGATCGCGTTGCTCACCGCCATGCCGTTCGCCACGACGATCCCGAGGATCGACACGGTGGAAAAGTTCTGGTGCGCGAGCATCAAGCCGCCGAAGACGCCGAGCAGCTCCAACGGGATCGCGAGTAGCATGACCAGCGGATTCGTGAGCGACCGGAACTGGGCGAGCAGCAGCAGGAACACGAACACCACCGCGATCTTCATCGCGCCCAAGAGCCGGTCGAAGGACTGCGACATCTCGGTCATGTCGCCGCGCATCTCGATGCCGTAACCCCGCGGAAACGGCACCTGCGCCGTCGCACCCATGATCGTGTCCATGTCGAGCGCCATCTCGCCCCGCCCGCCTTTGCGGTAGTATCCGAGGACTGCGACGCTCGGTCGCAGGCCGTCGTGTTCGATCAGCGTCGGGCCGAGGTTGCGCCGGATCTGCGCGATTGAACCGAGCGGTACCATCGCGCCCTTCTTGCCGACGATTTGGACGGCCGCCAGGTCGGCCGTCGTCGCGCGCTCGCCGCCGGCGTAGCGCAGCAGGATGGTGTCGTGGCGCAGGCCCTGCGGGTTGAAATACTCCGCCGTCAGGCCGCCGTGCGTCGCGTAATAGGCCTGCTGCGTCACGTCGTCGGGCG
This sequence comes from Vulcanimicrobiota bacterium, assembly GCA_030947665.1. Taxonomy (GTDB): domain Bacteria; phylum Vulcanimicrobiota; class Vulcanimicrobiia; order Vulcanimicrobiales; family Vulcanimicrobiaceae; genus Vulcanimicrobium. The sequence continues at coordinate 3,788 of JALZBE010000286.1, forward strand.
TCAGCCCGAGTTGCGCCGCGCGCGTGCGATCGACCGTGACGAGGTCTTGCGGCTGCAGCATGCTCGACGACGTCGATATCTGCACCAGCCCGGGAACCGCTGTCGCGACGGCCGCGACTTGCGCGCCGAGCCGCTCCACCATGGTTATGTCCGGACCGGTCACGAGCAGCTCGACGGGGGCGTCGTTGCTCGCCATCACGTCGGAGCCCATCTCCTTGAGTGCGACGCGCCGCAGCCCGGGCACGCTGCGCATCGTCTGGGCGTATACCGCGTCCATGATCTGCCAGATCGTCCGCCGCCGCTCTTCTTTCGGACTGAACGTCACGAGGTAGGATGCCGAGTTCACCGTTCCCATCGCGGTGCCGGTAACGTAGCCCGATCCCGAGGGTTCGCCGATCTCGCCCGAGACGCGCTGCACTTCGGGTTGCGCAAGGAGGATCTGCTCGAACGCTTTCGCCTTTCGCGACGTCGCGGCGAACGACGTCCCCGGCGCTGCTTCGAGATATGCCGATGCCTGGCCGGTGTCCGCGAGCGGCATCATCTCGCTGCCGATGAGCGGCGCGAGCTGGACCGCCCCGTACGTGAGGATCGCGGCAACCGCCAACACCGCGCCCGCGTTGTCCAGACTCCACCGCAATCCCGACCGATAGGCGCCTTCAAGACGCGCCAGCGCTCTGCGCGTCGGCGCGAGCGCGCGTTGCACGCCGCGGTCGAGCCGATTTCGCCATGGCGCAACGGTTTGACCAGCGCCTTTGAACAGATACCCCGCGAGCAGCGGCGTGAGCGTCACCGAGACGACGAGCGACGCGACCAATGCGAAGACGATTGGCCATACCAGGCCCACGAACATGATCTGCGTGATGCCGCCGCTGATCAGCAGCGGCAAGAGCGCGAGCACCATCACGCCGGTCGCCGCTGCGATCGGAAGGATGACCTCGAGGGTGCCTTCGACCGCAGCTTCGCGCGACGACCGGCCTTGGCCGAGCCGGCGGTGCACCGCGTGGATCACGACGATGGAGTCG
>JALZBE010000287.1 GCA_030947665.1 Vulcanimicrobiota bacterium
TAGACGTTACTTCTTGGTAGCAGCCTTCTTCTTACCGGCAACCGTGCGCTTCGGACCCTTCCGCGTACGCGCGTTGGTCTTCGTCCGCTGCCCGCGAACCGGAAGCCCGCGCCGATGCCGAAGCCCGCGATAGCACCCGATATCGGTCAGCCGCTTGATGTTCGAAGCGATCTCTCGCCGCAGGTCGCCCTCGACCTTGAGCTGGTCGACGATCTCGCGCAGACGGTGCTCGTCCTCGACCGTGAGATCCTTGACGCGCGTGTCGGGGCTGATGCCCGACTGCGCGAGGATCTTCTTGGACGTCGGAAGACCGATGCCGAAGATGGCGGTGAGTCCGATCTCGACGCGCTTGTCGCGCGGGAGATCGATGCCTGAGATGCGTGCCATTATCCTTGAACCTGCTTGTGCTTGGGATTGACGCTGCAGATCACGCGCACTTTACCTTCGCGGCGGATGATCTTGCAGGCGTCGCAGATGCGCTTGACGCTCGGACGTACTTTCATGATACTGCTCTTGCTGGGGTGGCGGGTGCGGCCGTACGAGCCATGGCTAGGCCGCGACCTCTTGGGCTGGACGATACATGGCGACGTCGGGGTGCTCGGCCACGTCCCGCAACGTCAGGATCTTCGGACCGTCGTCCGTGATCGCGATCGTGTGCTCGAAGTGCGCCGCTAGTTTACCATCCTCGGTCACGACCGTCCAGTTGTCGTCGAGGGTTGCGACCTCGTAGGTCCCCTCGGTGATCATCGGCTCGATCGCGAGGCAGAGGCCTTGGCGGAGCAGCGGCCCCTGGCCGGGGTTGCCGTAGTTGGGGACCTGCGGGTCCTCGTGCATCTTGCGGCCGATCCCGTGACCGACCAGCGCGCGCACGACGCCGTATCCGTGCGACTCGGCGTGGCGCTGCACCGCGTGCCCGATGTCACCGAGATGGTTACCCGGCTGCATCTGCGCGATCCCGAACATCAGGCACTCTTGCGTCACGCGCATCAAGCGCTGCGCCGCTTCGCTCACGTTGCCGATCGCGACGGTGACGGCGGAATCGGACACGTAGCCTTCGAGCGTCGTGCCGATGTCGAGCGACAGCAAGTCGCCCTCCTGGAGCACGCGCGGGCCCGGCATCCCGTGCACGACCTCGTCGTTCACGGAAGCGCAGATCGCCGACGGATAGCCGTTGTAGCCGATGAACGTCGGGACGCCGCCCATCGAGCGGATCGACTCATCGGCGATGCGGTCGAGCTCGCGCGTGGTGATCCCCGGCCGCGCCGCTTCCATCAGGCGCACGAGCGTCTTCGACGTGATCTTGCCGCTGCGGCGCATGATCTCGATCTCGCGCGGCGACTTGATGCTGATCACGCCGCGCCCTTGTCCTGCGAGAAACCGTCGCCGCCGGCGAGCTTCGCGAGCTGCCGCGACACGTCATCGATCGGCGCGAGCGCATCGACATGGACGGCTCGCGCATCCGCGGGCCGCGACGAATCCGCGTAGTACGCGATCAGCGGTGCGGTCTGCTCGTCGTACACCGCGAAGCGTGTGCGGACGGTTTCTTCTCGATCGTCGGGACGCTGGATCAGCGGCTCGCCGGTGACGTCGTCGATCCCGGCGACCTTGGGCGGGTTGTGCTTGGCGTGGTACGTGCGACCCGACGGTTCGTGCGTCCAGCGGCCGGTGAGCCGGTCCATCAGCACGTCGCGGTCGACGTCGAACACCACCGCGACTGCGGACTTGCCCTTGCGCCGCAGCAGATCGTCGAACGCCTGCGCCTGCGCGACCGTGCGCGGAAAGCCGTCGAGGATGACGTTGCCGGCCGCGTCGAGCACCGGCTCCATCATGCGGATGATGACGTCGTCCGGCACCAGCGCACCGCGGTCCATATACGACTGCGCTTCGAGCCCGAGCGGCGTCTTGTCGCGCCGATTGGCGCGCAAGATGTCGCCCGTGGAGATCTGCCGGTAACCGAAGCGCTCCTCGAGCACCTTGGCCTGCGTCCCCTTCCCGGCGCCCGGCGGGCCGAGAAATATCAGGTTCACTTGTTGATGAACCCGCGGTAGTCGCGCATGGCCAGGCGCGCTTCGATCTGGGTGATCGAGTCGAGCGCCACGCCGACGACGATGAGCAGCGAGGTCGAGCCGATGTAGAGCGACGTCACGCCGACGTCGCGCTGCAGCGACGGCAGGACGGCCAGCACGCCGAGGTAGAGCGCGGCGGCGGTCGTGATGCGCACGAGGATCTTGTTGATGTAGTCGACCGTCGGCTGGCCGGGCCGGATCCCCGGGATGAACGAGCCCGACTTCTTGAGGTTGTCGGCGATGTCTTTGGTGTTGACGACGATCGCCGAGTAGAAGAACGTGAACACGACGACCAGCAAGAAGTACACCAGGTTGTACAGGAACGAGCTGGGGCCGAAGTAGGTCTGGATGTAGAACGCGATCGTGCCGGCGACGCCCTTGCCGCCGTTGGCGCCGCCGAACCACGACAGCGCTTGCTGCGGCAGCAGCAGGATCGAGATCGCGAAGATGATCGAGATGACGCCGGCGTTATTGAGGCGCAGCGGGATGTAGCTCGAGCGGCCCGCGTACATCTTGCGGCCGATCACGCGGCGCGCTTGCTGCACCGGGATGCGGCGCTGGCCCTGGTACATGAACACGATCGAGACGATCGTGATCAGCGCGATCGCCAGCCACAAGATCATGCCGAACCAGTTGATGTTGCCCTTGTTCGCCAGCGAGAACGTCTGGCCGACCTGCGTCGGGAAGCGCAGCACGATACCGACGAAGATGATCAGCGAGACGCCGTTGCCGATGCCCTTGTCGGTGATCTGCTCGCCGAGCCACATCAGGAACAGCGTGCCGGCGACGAACGCGATCACGGCGTAGACGATGAACTGCCACGAGTGGTCGTAGAACACGCCGCCGCGGCTCATCGCGATCGCCATCGACGTCGCCTGGATCGTGCCGAGCACGATCGTCAGCCAGCGGGTGTACTGGCTGATCTTCTTGCGGCCTTCCTCGCCGCCTTTCTTCGCCATCTCTTCGAGCTGCGGGATGACCACGGTCATCAGCTGCATGATGATCGACGCGTTGATGTACGGCGTGATTCCCATCGCGATGATCGAGAGATGCTGGAGCGCACCGCCCGACAGGAAGCCGAGGAACTGGTAGAACGCGCCCGACTGAATGAGTTGGTTCCACTGCCGCTGGTTCACGTTCGGGAGCTGGACGTGAATCATGAACACGAAGACGGCGAACGCGAAAAAGACGAACAGGATCCGCTTGCGGATGTCCGGGACGGTCAGCGCGTTGCGAAGGGTGTTGAGCACGAGTGGTGCTACTCGGCTCCGGGCTTGTCGGTTGCGGCGTCGCCGAAGTCGGCGCCCACCGCCGCCAGCGCTTCCCGCGCCGACGCCGAGAACAAGATGTCGCGGAACTTCAGTCCCGCCGGCAACTCGCCGCCGAGCTTCTTCGATTTCGTCGAGCCGCCGAGGATCTTCACGCCGTCCTTGGCGCTGCTGAGCTTCCCGCGCTCTTTGAGCGACTGCGGGCTGACTTCTATCGACGCGTCCCACCCGTTGAGGTCGCCCACGTTGAGCACCGCGTACGTCTGGCGGAAGTGCCCGATGTCGCGCGCCTTCTGCGAGAGACCGCGCGCCATCGGGAGGCGGCGGTTCCACGGCGTCTGGCCGCCTTCGAACGCGGGGCCTTTGCCGCCGCCGGAGCGCACGGTCTGACCCTTGCCGCCTTCGCCGCCGGTCTTCACCATGCCCGAACCGTGCCCGCGCCCGACGCGCGTGCGCTTCGGACGTGAGTGCGCGTTCGGCTTGAGCGTCGCGAGCGAGAAGCCGCCGGGGGTCGCGGTCGCGGTCGCCGTGGTGGTCGTGGTGGTCGTCGTCGTTTCTTTTGCTTTGGCCATGGCTAGGCGTACAATTCCCGGACCGTCTTGCCGCGCAGCTGCGCGACCTTCTCGGCCGTCTTGAGTGAGCTCAGCGCTGCGAACGTCGCGAGCACGACGTTGATGGGATTGTTGGTCCCGAGCGACTTGGTGACGATGTCGTGGATGCCGGCGAGCTCGAGCACCGCGCGCATCGCGCCGCCCGCGATCACGCCCGTCCCCGGCGACGCCGGCTTGAGCATGACGTGGCCGGCGCCGACTTGCACGTTGACCTGGTGCGGGATCGTCTTCTCGATCATCGGCACGGTGATGAGCGCCTTGCGAGCCTGCTCGACGCCCTTGCGGATGGCTTCGGGAACTTCGCCCGCTTTGCCGATCGCAAAGCCGACGCGGCCCTTCTTGTCGCCGACGACGACCAGCGCGGAGAAGCTAAAGCGCTTACCACCCTTGACGACCTTCGCCACGCGGTTGATGCGGACGACGGCCTCTTCGAAACCCTGGTTGTCGCGGTCGCGACCGCCTCTGTTGTACATGCGCTAGAATTCCAATCCGGCTTCACGCGCCGCTTGGGCGAGTGCCGCGACGCGACCGTGGTACTTGTGGCCCGACGTGTCGAACACGACGGCGTCGATCCCGGCGTCTTTCGCGCGCTTCGCGATCGCCGAGCCGACCTTCTGGGCGGCCTCGATGTTGGTGCGCGAGCCGAGCCCTTCGGACACGGCGCCCTCGCGCGTCGACGCGGCGACGAGCGTGTGGCCCTTCGTGTCGTCGACGACGAACGCGTAGGTGTGGTGCAGGCTGCGGAAGATTTGCAGCCGCGGGCGCGACTGCGTCCCGACGACCTTCTTGCGAAGGCGTCCGTGACGCTTGGTGCGCTGGTCGTTGCGTGAGACCGGCATCTAGCGATTCCCCTT
>JALZBE010000288.1 GCA_030947665.1 Vulcanimicrobiota bacterium
GCGATCGGCGAGACGCAGGAGCGCCTGTGCTGGATCGTGCCGCCGTCGTTCACGCCGGCGCTACTGGCGATCTACAACGAGACGTATTCGCTGCCGCGCATTGCGCGTGGCGCGTGCGCTGCGATCATCGGCAAGGTGACCGAGACGGGACGGTATCTCGCCCGCCATCACGGGGAAGTCGTACTGGACGTCGATCTCGAATTTCTCACCGGCGGCGTGCGGTACCAGCGACCGTATGTGCTGCCGATGGCGGCGAGCGAGCCCGTCGAAGAACGCGATCGCCAAGTCGATGTTGCCGCGCGCAAGCGGCCGGCGTCGCTGCTCGAGCTGCTGCGCTCCGTGCTCGGGCATCGCGACGTGTGCTCCCGCGTTACGATCTATCGCAGATACGATGGCGTCGTGCGCGGCTGCACCGCGATCCCGCCCGGTTTTGCCGACGCCGGCGTACTGGTACCGATCCCCGGCGCACCGCTGGCCGTCGCCACCGGTATCGGCGGCAACCCGCGGTACGGCAAGCTCGATCCGAAGCGCGCGGCGGAGCTCGCCGTGGTCGAAGCGATCGCGAACGTCACCGCGGTCGGTGCGACGCCGGCCGGTCTGACCGATTGCCTAAATTTCGGTGATCCGACGGTGCCCGAGCAGATGGGCGCGTTTGCCGCTGCCGTGGACGGCCTTGGAGACGCGGCGCGCGCGCTGGGGGTGCCGTTCGTCTCCGGCAACGTCTCGCTCTACAACTGCTCGTCGTCCGGCAATCAGGTCGCGCCGTCGTCAATCGTCGGCTGCATCGGTTCGCTCGACGACGTCGCCCACACGATCACGCCCGCCCTGAAGGGCGCGCGGTCGGCGCTGCTGGTGCTGACGCCGCCGCTGCCCGCACCCGACGAAGCGCAGGGTAAAGCGTCGCTCGAAGCGCTGCTCGCCGCACCGCCCGACCCGTTTCCGAACGAAGACGTTTATCGCAAGGCGCTCGCCGTGCGCTCCTTGCCGCAGGCGTTCGGCGGCTCGGTCATCGCCGACGTGCTCGGCATGCCGGCGAAGGCGTTGCCGGAGCTCGACTACGACTGGTTCGCGCGTGCGTGCCGTTTCGTGCGCGACGCGGCGCGCCGCGGTTGGGTGACCGCCGCGCGCGACGTCAGTGACGGCGGCGCGCTCGTCGCGATGGCCGAGATGGCGTTCGCAGCCGCCGATCGCGGCACGCCGATCGGTTTTCGCATCGACCTCGACATCCGCTCGGACTTCATCGCGGAAGACCCGCATTCGCTCGCGTGCGACGCCATCCGGCAGTTCGACGAATCCCCGGGTTTCGTGCTCGAAATACCGGAGGCCGCGCACGACGACGTGGACGCGTTGCTCCACGAGTACGGTTTCTTCAACGCGATGGCGCATTTCTGGACGATCCCGGAACCGGTCGTCGAGGTTCGTTCCGACGACGACGAGCTGGTCGAGTCCGTCACGCTCGAGGAGCTGCGCGGTGCGTGGGAAGCGCCGCTGCGCGATTTCTACGGGAGCGCGGCGTGAGCGCCGGCAAGGTCGCTGTCGTCGTGTTTCCCGGAACGAACAGCGAAGACGAGACCCTGCGCGCAGTCCTCGCCGTGGAGCTCGACGGTGAGCTCGTACATTGGTCGCAGCCCGAACATCTCGCGCGGTTCGATGCGTTCGTGCTGCCAGGTGGCTTCGCGTACGAGGACCGCGTCCGCGCAGGCGCGGTCGCGGCGCACGACGCGGTGATGGACCCGATCGTCGGTGCGGCGCGAGCCGGGAAGTATGTGCTCGGCATCTGCAACGGCGCGCAAGTGCTCGCGGAAGCCGGGCTCGTGCCCGGCACCGGCGCGCTTCGCCGGCCCACCGCGGCGTTCGCGCCGAACGCGAGCGGGCGCTTTCAATCCGTGCACGTGCACGTCAAGCTCGCCGTTGCGCCGGACCGCGTGCCGATCCTCGGCGGCATCGAGGCGAACGCCGTGATCCCGGCATGGGCGTCGCACGGCGACGGCCGGCTCGCCGCACCCGCGGATGAGCTCGCGCGCATCGAGCGCGACGGCCACCTTGCGTTCGTCTATTGCGATCGCGACGGCAACGAGGTCCCCGCACCGAGCGGCGCGGCGCTGAACTGCGCCGCGCTCGTCAACCAGGAAGGCAATGTGCTCGCGATCATGCCGCATCCCGAGCGCGACGCGTGGACGTACCAGCATCTCGATGCTTCGCGAGACGCCGCGCGTGGCGACACGCGGGCCATGCTGGCGCCGTCCGGCGGGATCAAGCTGTTCGAGCACTTCGCGCGCGCCGTGCGCGGAGGTGTTCCGGCATGAGCGCGACGCGCACGTTTGCCGTCTCCCTGACGATCCCGGACAACGAGGCGTTCACCGCGCTCGAAACGCTCGGCCGCCTGGGCGTCCCGGTGGCCCGCGTCGTCCGCGCCGACATCTGGCTCTTCGACGCCGACGACTCGGCGGGCGACCTTGCATGGGCGATCGCCTCGAATGAGACGATCCACAACCCGAACAAGCACCGTTTGGCCGAACGGGAGTCCGACCGGCCCGCGTCCGGCGAGGTGTGGATCGCCTCGCGCGACGAAGCTCCGACGCGCTTGGTTGCGGGACGGTCGATCCCCGGCGTCCGGGCCATCCGCCGCCGTACCGCGTGGCGTTTACTCGACGACTCGGGCCGCGACGTCGCGCCCGCCGCACTCGACCGGGCCGTCGAGACGTTCCTCTGCAACCCCGCGTTTCAGGTAGCAATAAAAATATGACGATGATGGTCGAGCCCTTGCACCAGGCCGCGCGCCGCGATGACGGCGTCGGAGAAATGTACACGATCGCCACGCTGGGGTCGCATTCGGCGCTGCAAATCCTCAAAGGCGCGCACGACGAGGGCTTCAAGACGCTCGCGATCGCGAACCGCGTGACCGAACGGCTGTACCGGTCGTTCGCGTTCGTCGACGAAGTGATCACGATCGAGAAGTACAGCGACTTCATGTCGCTGGTGCCCGAGCTCGAGAAGCGCAAGATCATCATCGTGCCGCACGGCTCATTCGTCGCGTACCTATCGCTCGAAGAGCACAAGAAGATGACGATCCCGTACTTCGGCAACAAGTCCGTGCTCGACTGGGAAGCAAGCCGCGAGCTGCAGCGCGACTGGCTGATGCGCGCGGGGCTCAAGCTGCCGCGCCAGTTCAAGACGGGCGCCGAGATCGACCGGCCCGTCATCGTGAAGCTGTATGGCGCGCAGGGCGGTAAGGGTTACATGTTTCTGCGCGACGCGATGGATTTCGAAGAGCGCGCGTCGCTGCTCGCGCGGCAGAACTACATCTTGCAAGAGTACATCATCGGGGTCCCGCTCTACATCCACTACTTCTACTCGTCGCTCACGCGCAAGCTCGAGATCATGTCGATGGACCGCCGCTACGAGACCAACGTCGACTCGCTCGGACGCATTCCGTCCCAGGCGCAGGCCGTCATGGACCTCGACCCGTCGTACGTGGTCGTCGGCAACCAGCCGATCAGCCTGCGCGAGTCGATGCTTGCCGAGGCGTACCGCATGGGCGAGGACGTGGTGCGGGTCAGCCAGGACATTTGCGGACCGAAAGGGCTCTTCGGCGCGTTCTGTATTGAGACGATCATCACGCCCGACACGAGCTTTTACATCATGGAGATCTCCGCCCGGATCGTGGCGGGTACGAACCTCTTCATCGACGGTTCGCCGTACTCGTATTTGAACTACAGCGAACCCATGTCCACCGGACGCCGAATCGCCCGAGAGATCAAGAATGCGCTATTGTCCAACTCGCTCGACGCCGTCCTCGACGACAGTACCGTTGTCGGTTCGTAAGCTCGTTGCGGCGCTCGTCGCCGCGCTCGCGATCGTGTTGCCGTTCGCACCCGCGCGCGCGGCGCTCGACATCGATCCCGCCCAGCTCTACAAGCAGATGAAGGCCGCCTACGACAAGGGCGCAGCCGCGGGCTGGCACTTGGGCGACGAACTCGACTACTTCTCGGCCGTGCTCGATGCCGGGCGCGGCTACGAGCTGCGCCGTCGCGACGACCCGCAGAACGTCGCGATCAAAGGCATCGCCGTCGATCTCGCGTCGCGGCTGAACTACGATCCGCTCATCAGTAACGACGCGGCCGAATGGTACGTGCGGCTCGCGGCGCAGGCGTGGCAGGACGATCCCGTGCGCGGACCCAGCGCGCGGGCGGTCATCGCGAAGCTGGACGCCGAAGCCGCCGACATCGCGAAGCTCGCGCGCGATGCGGACGGCGATGCCGCCGCGCTCGCCGGGACGTACCCGAACGACGTGCAGGCGCTGGTCGGTCAGGTCGATGCCGATTTGCGCGCGTACAATCTCACCCAGGACGCGCACTGGCGCACGGTCGCGTTGCAGCGCGCGGCGCAGGCGGCGTTTCCGATCGCGTCGATCCCGCCCGACCTCGGCAAGGTTCTTTTTCCGATGGTCGATGCGGCCCGCAACTCTGGTCCGGGGTACTCCGAAGCCGAGCGCGAGGCGGCCCGCATCGTCGCGTCGCACCGCGCGTCGGCGCACGGGCTGCCAGAGATCGGCCACGTCATCTCGCACGAGACGTTTCTCAGCATCACCGCGCCGGCCGACGAGTACTTCGGACGCACCAAGCTGTCACCGATCGGCGTACGCAACGAGCTCACACGCATCGGGCGCTACCTCGACGCAGGCTGGTCCGGCCGTATGACGCAGGACACCGTGTACGTCGTGGACTCGCTCGACGACTGGCAGCACCAGTACCCGCGCGATTACGAGCTGCCGCGCCTCTACAAGCGCGCC